>VBLM01000103.1 GCA_005879095.1 Deltaproteobacteria bacterium | reverse complement strand
CCAGCCGCGCCGCGCGATCGGGCGCGGACGCCGCCAGACCTTCGAGCGCCTTGGCGCGCTTGGAGGGAAACGAATTCGCGTCGCTGGCGATCGACTCCAGCACGGGGCCAGCCTGCGGCCCCAGCGCCTTCCACTGCGCATCGCTCACCGGCCTGTCGATGGCGCCGAGATAGTCGTTGACGCGCTGCCGCACTTCGTCCGCCGTCAGCGGCGTCGCCAGCAGGACTGCGCAGAGAAGCCAGGTCATGGTTGCCTCCTCATTGAAGCGCCGGGCTGCGCATCATGATCGCCGCTTGCTGGGGGCTGACGGTACCTTTCGAGGTCGAGCTGAGCTGCCAGAACATGAGGTTGTCCCCGCCCATGCAGGGCCCGCTGGTGGCGGCGCAAAGGGGGCCGGACATGACCACCGGGTTGCTCTGCGTCTGCGTGTCGCAGCGGGACCGATCGACCGCCGCCGCGCAGAGGGCGCAGGGGCATTTTCCCGTGTCGGTGAGCGGGTCGAAGTCGCGCCCCTGTTCCTCGGTGGGATGGAAAAGTCCGAGGAAGTGGCCGGTCTCGTGCGCGGCGGTGAAGGCGACCTCGTCCGCGCCGCAGTTGCCGATGTTGGTTGGGCCGATACAGCCGGACGAGCCGGCGCGCTCGGCGAACAGGTCGGACAGGGACACTGCCGCGCCGCTGTGCACGGTGCCGCTCAGCGAAGCCGGTCCGGGAATGGTGCCGTCGATGCCGACCACGGTTCCGCCGCCGTTGCTCTTCGCGCTGATGGCCTGCACGAGGAAGAGGTTGACGGTGTTGCCCGGGTGCGCGCTCGAGAGCGTGAACATCTGGTTCAGCTCGTCGCAGGGGCCGGTCAGATCGGCGCTGATGTGCGTGCCGAAGCGGGTCTTGTCCGTGGCCGAGACGTCGTACCAGTTGACGTTGCGGACGTTGATGCCCTGCGCCGAGTAGACGCTCGTCATGGTCTGCACCATCCGCTGCGCGCTCGGATCGGTGGGGGCATTGATGTGGGTGAACGTCTGACCGGTGTTCGTGGTGGCGTCGCCGACGATGTAGAAGGCCAGGTCGATGTTGGCCGTCGGCGCCGGCTTCAGCAGCACCGAGAGGTCGTAAGTGTCGGTGTCCACGCCCCCGTCGGAGCAGCCCGAGTTTCGCGCCGAGCATTCGTAGGCGAAATCGTTGACCACGAACTTCCAGGTGCCGGCCGGCACTCCCGCGGTCAGCGACGCGGACGTGTTGGGAATGGTGAACGCCGCGGTGCTCGGCGAGTAGAGGCTGAACATGCTGTACTGCCCGCTGGGATCGACGCCGCCGTCCGAGGAGGAATCGGTGTTGAACGCCGGGTCGGTGCGGTCGAAGGCCTTGCTTCCGTCGGGCTTGAGGATCAGCGAGGGGACCGCCGAGTTGTCGATCAAGCTCCCCTGAAAGACGACCTCGAGGCCGGCGAGCTTCGCCTGGTGCACGATGGTCAGGCTCGCGGTGCCGGCAGGGACGTTGAAGGAAAGCTGTTCGCCCACCTTGTGGGTGCCGAGCGCGATCACCTGCGCCGACGGCAGCGGGCTGGTCGCGACGGTCCGCACGCAGGCCCCCGGCAGGCACGCCCCGTTGGGGACGCAGACGCTGCCCAGGCCCGGGCAGCAGCCGTAGCCGGTGCGGCAGTCGTTGTCGCTCGTGCAAAGTGGCGCGCAGGTGGCGCCGCTGGCGAGACCGGCGCAGGCCCCGCTGCCGCAGGCGCCGGTCGCGCACGCAACCGTGCAGAAACCGTTGGGAAAGCCGCTCGCGGCAACCTCGCAGGTCAGGCCGGACCCACATTCGGAGGTCGCCGCGCACGAGTCGCCGAGCTGGCCGGCAGATTCGTTCGATCCCTTGCACGACCCGCTCACGCAGCGCTGGTTGGCGTCGCAGTCCCGCACGGTCTTGCAATCGTGTGAGCAAGCCGCGGCGGAGGCCGCCAGGACGCAGACGAGAAGTGTGGTTTGGCGCACCATGCCGGCCCTCAAAGTCTAATGCCTTGGACGAGCTTCATGTTGCGGAAAGTTTGCCGAGCGTGGTAGCCCCCGCACACACATGGCCGACCGCGTCCTCGTCGTCGATGACGAACAGAGCCTCCGAAAGGTCCTCGCGGCCACGCTGCAGCGCGAGGGCTATGAGGTCCAGGTGGCCGCCGACGGCGAGGAAGCGCTCGGCGCCCTCGACCGCGACGGCGCCGACGTGGTCGTCACCGACCTGGTGATGCCGAAGATGGACGGCCTTTCGCTCTTGCGGAAGGTGGTGGCGCGGCACCCGGACGTCCCTGTGATCGTGGTCACGGCCCACGGGCGGGTGGACAGCGCGGTGGAGGCGATGAAGGCCGGCGCGTTCGATTTCGTCACCAAGCCGTTCGAGCATACCGAACTGAAGGCGATCATCGCCAAAGCTGCGCGGCAGTCCGACCTGAACGCGCGCAACGTGGTGCCCGACGAGGGCGCGCTGCGCACCGAGATCGTCGGCAAGGGCCAGCAGATGATCGAGCTGCAGCAGATCATCGCCAAGGTGGCCGACGCGCCCTCGACGGTGTTGATCCAGGGCGAGAGCGGGACCGGCAAGGAGCTGGTGGCGACCGCGCTGCACGAGCAGTCCTCCCGGCGCGAGCGCCCGTTCATCAAGATCAACTGCGCCGCGATTCCGCGCGAGCTGGTCGAGGCCGAGCTGTTCGGTTTCGAGAAGGGCGCGTTCACGGGCGCGGTGCAGAGCAAGCCGGGACGGTTCGAGCTGGCCGACGGCGGGACGCTGTTCCTCGATGAGATCGGCGAGATCCCCATCGAGATGCAGGTCAAGCTGCTGCGGGCCATCCAGGAGAGCGAGTTCGAGCGCGTCGGCGGCGTGAAGACGACCCGGGTCGAGGTGCGGCTGATCGCGGCCACCTCGCGCGACCTGACGCGCGAGATCGCGGCGGGCCGGTTTCGCGAGGACCTTTTTTACCGTCTGAACGTGGTGCCGGTCATCCTGCCGCCCCTGCGCGAGCGGCGCGAGGACATCCCGCTCCTGGTCGAGCACTTCCGCCAGAAGTACAACGCGCGGCTGAAGAAGAGCGTCGAGAAGATCGAGGACGACGCGCTGGCCGCGCTCGCCTCGTACACCTGGCCGGGCAACATCCGCGAGCTGGAGAACGTGCTCGAGCGGACGATCCTCTTCGCGGAAGGGACCAACATCCGCGCCGCCGACCTGCCGGCCTCGCTGCGGCAGCCGCGGCCGGCCGACGACTCGGCGCCCGCCGCGCCCGGCGTCCCTACCACGCCTGGGCCGTTGAAAGAGATCGTGAAGGAGCAGGTGCAGGCCATCGAGCGCGACCTCATCGTCCGCGGGCTGGAAGTGACCGGCAACAACGTCACGCGCACGGCGAAGCTGCTGAAAATCTCGCGCAAGAGCCTGCAGATGAAGATGAAGGAATTCGGCCTGCGCGGCGAAGATTAAGACGTTCGTCGGATGAAGCAGCCCGGCCTGCAGGTTCAAGATGCCGGGGTGATTCAGGAAATGACCGGTCTGCGCGAAGGCGTGCGGGCGATGCGTGTGCCGCGCGGGTTGCTCTTCCACGATCCGATACGCTGGCGGCTCTTTTCGGCGCCGGCCGGGCTGGCGCCGGAGAAGCTGCGCGCGTTCCTGCGGCAGAACGGCCTCGACGACGCCGCACCGGAGCCTGCGCGAAAGCCGCGGCTGCGGCAGCTCTTCTGGGTCCCGATGGACCAGGTGCCCGAGCGCGGCCTGCGCACGCGGCCCGGCGCGCGCTTCGCCTGCGTCTGCTGCGGGAAGAGTTGCCGGACGCTCCAGCTCGGCCCTGTGCTTCCTGCCGACGTCGAGCGCCTGCTCGAGCTCGACTGGAGCGGCAGCGGGCGCGACACCGGGACCTTTTTCGTCGACGAGTATGACCAGCCGATCGATCCGCGCGAGACGACTCTGCCCATCTTCCTGCGCCGCACTTCTACCGGCTGCGAGTTCCTGCAGGACGACAACCTCTGCAACGTCCACGCGCGCTTCGGCATGGCCGCCAAGCCGCTCATGTGTCGGATGTTTCCACACACGTTCCGCGCGACGCCGACGGCGGTATCGGTCGGGATGCGGCTCGGCGAGTGCGCGTCGGCGCCGGCCACGTCGCTGGGGCTGCCGGTGATCGAGCAGCACCCGGAGCTGGAGCAGATGCTCGCCGAGCACGACGCCATCGGGCTGGTGCCGCCGTCGATCTGGGCGACGCCCGACCGGCTGATTTCGTGGGAGGAATACGAGGCGATCGAGACGGCGCTTTTCGCGCGTTCCGGCGACTTCGTGACGGCGGTGTTTCATGCCTTCAATCCCGGCGCGCAGCCGGGCACCGGACTCGAACGGATCCTCGAGCGGGCGACTCTTGCCGGGCGGCAGGCGCAGACCCTGGAGCCGGCGGCCCTGGAGCTGGAAGACCGCTTCTGCCGGGGCGTCGTCTTCGGCAAGGACCTGTTCCTGCACCAGGACCTCGCGCAGGCCGCAGCGCTGCTCGTGATCAAGCGGGAGCTGGGGCGGATCGAGGCCGCGGACGGCACGCCCGCGGCGCTGAACGCGGTGTGGAAGAAGGCCGCCGAGCGATCGCTGCGGGCGATGTGCCACGACGTCGACGTCCGCGCCGTCGCGGCTGCGATCGTCGCTTCCTAGACTCACGCCTCGCATCTGCTACTGTTCGCGCAATGCGCCCGTAGCTCCTCGCAGCCGTGGCACTCGTCGCGCCTGCGGTCCATGCGGCCCACGTCACCGACGTCGCCGACGCCGCGGACGAGAAGCACCCGCTGGAGCTCGACCTCGATGCGACCTACAACCACTTGCGCGCACAGACGACGATCACGCGCGAGCAAGGGGCCGGGCTCACCGAGGAGCTGAAGCACGTCCGCACGCTCGATTCGGTCGACTTGCGGCTGGCGATCGGGCTCTGGCACGACCTCGAGCTGCACGCGCTGGCGCCGCTCGCCATCCGCGACGTGCAGGACTGGCACCAGGCGGGCTCGACGTCGACGCTGGCGACCAACACCATCAGCCCTTCCGGATGCGCAGCGTCCGGCTCGTGCACGACCGTGCAGCCGATCCTGCCGGTCTCGGGTCAGAGCGAGCATGCCGGGTTCTTCGATCCGACGGTCGGCATCGCCTGGGGACCGATCAACGAGCAGCGCGAACTGCGGCTCAAGCCGGAGCTGTTTCCGCCGGGCAGCGCGGTCTCGACCTGGGTGATCGGATTCGACTGGACGCTGCCGCTGCCGGGAGGAAAGCTCGACGACCCGTCGCGCTGGGGCATGGCGAGCGCGCTCGGCGGGACGCGGCCCAGCGCCGGCACCGAGTCGCGCAAGGCGCACGTCTTCACGCTCTGGACCGCGTTCTCCAAACGCTACCGGTTCCTCGAACCGTACCTGGTGCTGTCCGGTTCCGCGCCCGTCGCGACCAAGGGCGCGTTCGACGACTGTCACGCGCCGGTGCTGGCCGACGTCGCTCCGGCCAACTGCGCGGGCGCCTGGGCCGGGCAGACCGGGTACAAGCCGCCGTTCGAAGGACTCCTTTCGCTCGGGGCCGAGCTGGTCGCGGCGGAGGACGCGCTCGGCGATCAAC
>VBLM01000622.1 GCA_005879095.1 Deltaproteobacteria bacterium | reverse complement strand
CCGCTGGCGCGCAGGCTCAACGTGAGCGGCCGCCGCTCGACCCTGGCGTAGACGACGCCGATGAGCTGCTGCCGCTCGGGGCTGAGCTCCAGCATCTGCGGCCGGCCCTCGCGCGGCGCCTGCTCGACCGTGTATCCCTTGCGCGGGGGCGAAACCTTGAGGCGCAGGTCCGCATGCGCATGGCCGGGAGCGTCGAGGCCGAGGCCGACCATCCAGTCGCCGGACATCGCCAGCGCGTACGCGACATCGTACCTGCCGCCTCCCAGGGCCTCGACCTCGCCGCCCGCCTTCATCTCCGGCATCGAGCCCATCGCGGGCATCCGGCTCTCGAACCCGAGCTGCGCGCCCTCGACGGGCCTGCCCTGCGCGTCCATCAGCTCGACGTGGAGCACGTTCGAGCCGGCGCGCGGCGGATCGGGATCGAGCGTGAGCCGCACCAGAAAATCGCCGGCCCGCAGCGCGCCGGCAGCGTCGGGCTTCTTCGCGCATGCCGCCAGCAGCAGCAGCGCGATCACCCTAGTGGCGCTCGTCATGGCCGATCTCCGCGGATTCGTCGAGCCCCAGATCGTCGTTCACGGCGCGCTCCAGCTCCGCCAGCCGCTGCTCGTACATCGCGAGGTGCGTGGCGAGATCGAGATCGTGCATGCGCAGCTCGCGGGCGGTATCGAGCACCGTCGCGAAGTCCGCCCTGCCCGAAGCATAGCTGGCCTGCGCGCTCTCGACCGCCTGGCGGGCGATGGGGATCAACTGATGGTGGAGGGCGATCTGGCGCTGCTCGGAGAGCAGGTGCGCATGCGCCTCGGCCACTTCCGCGGCGACCCGGTTCCGCGTGGCCCGCTCCGATTCCTGCGCCGAGATCAGCTCGGCCTCCGCCGACGAGATCCGCGGTTGCGTCTTGCTGCCGCCGAAGATCGGCAGGTTGATCTGGAGGCCAGCGAAGACGAAGTTGGACTCTCCGGCCGCGTTGCGGAACGCGTGCATTCCGGCGACGAAGACGCCCAGATCGGGGACCGCGGCGGCGCGGGCCAGCCGCGCCTTCGCCTGCGCACCGGCCACCTCGGCGCGGGCCACGGCCAGCTCGGGCCGCAGCCGGAGCGCGCGCGCCTGGAGCAGGCCGGCGGCGGGAAATGAGCCAAGCACGCCCGGCGGGGTGGTTGCTCCCGCCGGTCCCGGCGGATTGCGGTCGACGAGCGCCGCGAGCCGCGCCCACGCCGAGAGGCGACGATCGACGGCGTTCTCGCGGTCGGACCGCACCTGGATCAGCGACGCCTGTGCGCGCAGGAACTCGATCTGCTCCGCCTTGCCTTTCGCGATCCGCGATTGCGAGAGGTTGGCCACCACCTCGAGGAGGCTCTCCAGCTCGTCGTCGACCTCCTGGGTCCGCTGCGCGAGGAAGAGATCCAGATACGCCGACGCGACCTGGGTGGCGATCTCGCGCTGCTTCGCCGCCAGCTCGGCCTCGGCGGCCGCCGCCTGGGAGCTTGCGATCTCCCGCCGCGCCCCCCGCTTGCCCCCCAGCGGGATCGCCTGCGTGATCTGGACCATGACCGGAACGGTGGCGAAGTCCGCCGGAGCATTCCAGAGCTGGATCGACAGCTCCGGATCGTCGAGGGCGCCCGCAGGGGAGACGCTCTCCTGCGCCGCGTGCAGGCGCGCCTGCGCGGCCTTCATCTCCGGGTTTTTCTCCCTCGCCTCGCGGAGCAGGTCGGTGAGGCGGAGCGGGGGCGGCGCGGCGGCCGCCAACATCAGAAGCGCGATCATCGAAGCCTCCCGTCGCAGTGCGACGGCACGGGTGGACGGCGAGCCGCGCGCGGAAGAGCGCAGCGCGGCGGAAATCCAGCCGCGGTTCAGATCAGGAGGGATCGGGTGATGAGAAAGACGGGAGGCGAAGCGTCGAGGCACCGTGGAGGCGGCGGACCCATCGGCGCGGCGAACGACGGCTCCGCGGGTGGGGCGACCGGCGGCGCCGGGGGCGGCGGCTGCAGGATCAACCGGAGGCCGGGCGCCTGCGTGGTCTGCCGATCGCAGCATCCTTCGAGCTCGATCCCGGCGCTCTCGGGGATCTCCGCCTGGCGGCAATCGGTGATCTCGATGCCGGTGTAGCGGCAGATCAGCCGCGTTCGCGCCGCCACGGGCATCGAAGCGAGCGCCAGCAGTGCGACTGCGGCCGTCAGTCTGCGCAGCACGCTGCAGACGTTATCTGCTCGACGGCGATCAGGCAAAGTCCGTGGGGGTGACTACGACCGACGTCGGATCCGGGCGAAAGGCGCAACATCCAGACACATCTTCGACGCCGCGCCTCCTCACTGCGATGGTGACGCCGCAAGAAAGCACGCGAGACTTTCGTCGTGGATCGGGCTAGGCGTCGACCGGCGTTGGACAAAGCCGCGCCGACTTGATGCGGCAATTCGTTTTTGCCGGACTGCGCCGATCGGTCGACCGCCGCCCTCTCGCGGTCGAGACGTTCGGCTGACGCGCATCGTCTTGATTTCACTCTCCGCGCGGCGCATTGCGCTTCAGTCGCCGGTCAGCCGACCGCGCGCACCGGAGGCATCGAAGGCCCGGTGACCGCAATCGCAGGAGATGCGCGCGGCGGAATACCACAGCGAAAAAGGGGGCAGGAATGTCGACATCGGGAATCGCTTCATCCATCGCTTGGCGCACCGTGCTCGGCGGCGCGGGGTTCGTGGTCGCGGCGTTGCTCGCCGGCAAAGCGCTGGCGCGCGACGACGACCATCGCGGCATCAGCCAGAGCGGTGAGCAGAAGAACATGCGCCTGGTCGGTCACGCAGACCTGCAGCAACGGCCCGCGTACCAGCCGAACGTGATCGCCTACCCGGATGGAAGGACGATCGCGTTCGTCGGAACGCACGGCGGCTCGAAGCTCAACCCGTTGACCGGCAACGTCGAGGCGAACGGGACGATGATCATCGACGTCACCGATCCATCCCACCCGGTCCAGACCGCTCACATCCCGGTTCCGGTCGCCGGTGGGCAGGCGCAGATGGCCCGCATGTGCCTGGGCTCGGTTTTGCCCGGCGGCAAGAGCGGGAGCGTCTATCTGCTGCGCAACGTCCAGGGGTCGGCGGCGGCCGGCTACGAGATCTGGGACGTGACCAACACCAGCGCGCCGGTGCCGGTGGCGGCGCTCAAGGGAAACACCACCCCGAAGACCCCCGCAATCCGCAGCACGCACAAGGACTGGTGGGAGTGCACGACCGGCATCGCGTACATGCCGGGCAGCCGGAACCTGCCCAAACCCGACCTGTGGCGCACGAGCCAGTCGATGCTCATCTACGACTGGAGCAAGCCGCCGGCCGCGGCAGCCTCGGGCCCGATCCCGGTCTACGCGGATTATCCGAAGTACATCCGCACCTACGGCGTCCCCGGAGCCAACCCGGACGGAACCGGCGGCATCCCGAACTCGCTGCACGGCGCCATTTCCGCGTTCGAGCACCCGCAGGCGACCCAGTCGCTGGCACGCGGCCAGGACTCGATCGGAAACCGCATCTACGCCGCGTGGGGCGTAGGCGACGACGGCGTCCTGCAGATCATCGACCGCAAGGCGCTCCTGCCGTCGCCCTGGGGCAACTGGGTCCCGGAGACCGCGGACAGCGCCGACCGGCCGACCGCGAACGAAATGGCGAAGCCGATGGTGGGCCTGATGTACATGTCCGCCGACCAGGGCGGCCACACCAGCATGCCGATCTTCGGCATGCAACCGGCGAGCTACGGCAGCTTCACGGAGTTCAAGACGCGCGACATCGTCGTGCTCACCTCCGAGGCGACCGCCGACCTGTGCCAGGAGTCGCCGCACTGGGCGTTCCTGGTGGACGTCACCATCGAGAACTCGGGTGCCGTGCCCCCCGGGACGAAGATCGAACAGAACTTCTTCCAGGGGCCGATGGTGCTCTCGACGATGTCGGTGGATCCGCGCCGGGGCGCGAAGTACCCGCGGGGCAACTACTGCACTCGTGGAGCCCGCTTCGGCGTGCACTCGAACGAGGAGAACTTCAACAATCCGTACTACGGGAAGCTGACGTTCCTGGCTTACTTCACCGGCGGCGTGCGGACCTTCGACATCCGCGAGCCGCAGTCTCCCGCCGAAGTAGGGTTCTACGTGCCGCTCCCAGCCCAGACCGTTCCCGCGCTCGAGGCGGCCGGCGGCTACATGACCAACAACCTCGAGGTGGTCAACCGGGGCTTCATCTACGCAACCGACCGCCAGGGCTACGGCCTCGATATCCTCGAGCTGACCGGCAAGGCCAGGAACATCGGCCTCGGAAGGCCGGAGGGCGACGACGACTGAGCACGACAAAAAGGGAGATCCCCGGTTCAGAGCCGGGGATCTCCCTCTCGAAATCACGAGTTGGTTGGGGGACCAGGATTCGAACCTGGATAGTAGGAGTCAGAGTCCTACGTCCTGCCGTTAGACGATCCCCCAGGATTGGAGGGCGGTTTTCTTACCGGAGTCGCCCGTGACGCGCAAGCCTACGTGATGGCGAATCGAGCGCGCCCGCGAGGAGAAGCAGCGTGCTGAGAATCACTTCGTCTTTTCCGGTGGCGGTTCCTTGCCGGGCAGGATGTATAGGCGCACCTCACCGCGGCTGGCCTCGTACAGATTGACGCCGTCCCACTCGATGCCGGACGGGTTGTCGATGTGGATCGCGCGAATCGGCGTCTGGCTGTGCAGGTTGTGCCGCGGGTACTTCGAGGCCGGATAGGCCCGGCGGTAGAACTTCACCGCTTCGTCCCATGGCTGTGGCAGCCGATATCGGTCGTCGTCGATCTTGACCGCTCCGTCCGGGAGGATGAAGCCGCGCGCCCTGAAACCCTCGGCCGGCGCCGCCGCGAGCAGGAGCAGCAGGAACATCATTTGATCTTCTCCAGCGCGGCGTCGATGCGCCGCAACGCCCGCTCGCGGCCGAGCAGCGCGATGGTCTCGAACAGCGGCGGGCTCACCGTAGTTCCCGTCACCGCTACGCGCACCGGCTGGGCCACTTTTCCCAGACCGAGCCCGCGCGATTCGGCCAGCGATCGGAAGGCGTGCTCCATCGCCTGCGGGCCTTGATCGAATGTCCGCCCAATCAAGTCGCGCGCCTCCGCCAGCAACGGCCGCGACTCCGCCGTCAGCTGCTTTGCCACCGCCTTCTCGTCGTAGACGCGCGGCAGCTCGCCCTCCATGTAGGCCGACCATGAGTCACGGATTTCATTCAGGTTTCTGGCGCGCTCCTGCATCAGCTTGACGAACTCGGGCGGCGCGCCGGTCAGCCGGGCCAGCTCGGAAGGCGGCGTCATCTTGATCCACTGCTGGTTGAGCCACTCGAGCTTCTGCGGGTTGAATACGCCCGCCGTGGCGCCGACGTGCTCCCAGTCGAACTTCTCGATCAACTCCGGAATGGTGAAGATCTCCTGATCGCCGTGCGACCACCCGAGCCGGACCAGGTAGTTCACCAG
>VBLM01000626.1 GCA_005879095.1 Deltaproteobacteria bacterium | reverse complement strand
GAAAGACCCGTGGTTCTACGGCGGCATGCTCGGCGGCCTGGTGCTCGACGGTCTCGCGGTGATGCTGAGAAAGCCGTACATCGGCCTTTTCGGGCTGCTTCCGTTTCTCGCCGCGCTGGTGGCGGTGCTGCGGTACGTCGAGGCCGACGAGGCCGACAAGCAGACGGCGCAGCTCTTCAAAGACCTGAAAGAGCGCGAGTTTTCCGTCAAGAAGGCCTACGAGGAAGAGCAGGGGCCGCTCAAGGCCGCCCTGAAGGCCGCCAAGACCGACTCGGCCGCAGATCTATTGTCGGTGTTCCGCGAGCGCGAGCTGGTCGTGAAGCGGCGCGACGCAGCGCGGGAGCGCCTCGAGAAGGTCAAGCTCGAACCCGAAGTGTCGCGGCTGGCGGTCGAGATTCCGCTTCTGGAAAAGGAAAAGAGTTCGCTGGAGGAGCAGGTCCAGCAGATGGGCTTTTCGCGGCCGGTAGGCGAGATCGAGGCCGACTTGAAGCACGCCATGGGCATCAGCGCGAGCATGAAGTCGATCGCGGTGCCGGAAGCGGAGGTGCCGAAGTCCTTGATCGACCGCGCCGCCGAGCTGCTCAACCTCACTTCCGACGAGCTGTGGGCGCAGCTGCAGCCGCGGCTGATCGCCTTTCTGACGGCGCTCACCGACCGCCGCGTGGCGACCGCCACCCGCGACGACAAGGGACTCCTGAACCTGGCGGCGCACGACGGTCGCACCGGACCCTACACCAGCCTGCCGCCGCCACTGCGCGACCTCGTCTATGTCTCGCTGCGGCTGGCGCTGATCGAGCGGGTGGGCGGGTACAAGCGGCTGCCGATCGTGGTCGACGACGCGTTCGGGACGTTCGACGCGGCCAAGCGCGCGTTGATCGCCAAGATGCTCAAGGGCATCGCGACGCAGACGCAGGTGATCCATCGCGTGGTCGAGCCGCCGCCGGCCGGCACCGCCGACCTGGTCTTGAATACATGACGGTGCGGCAGAACATGGGCGCGCTCGGCGAGCAGGCCGCAGCCGACCACCTGCGCCGGAGCGGCTATCGGATCGTCGCGCAGAACCACCGCTGCAGGCGCGGCGAGGTCGATCTGATCGCGGAGCGCGGCCAGCTACTGGTCTTTGTCGAAGTCCGCACGCGGGCGACGGCGGCGTTCGGCCGGCCGGAGGAGACGGTGACCACCGCCAAGCAGCGGCGAGTCGTGGCCGCGGCGCGCGACTACCTCGCCCGCTGGCGCGGCCCGCAGCGCGGCGTCCGCTTCGACGTGGTTGCCGTGACGGACAGCGCCCGGGGTCCGACCCTGCTGCACTTCGAAAACGCCTTCGACGCCGGGCCGTAGATGCCGCTATACCTCGTTGCGACGCCGATCGGGAACTTGCGCGACCTGACCGAGCGCGCCCGCGAGGTGCTGGCGGCGTGCGACGCGGTGGTGGCTGAGGACACGCGCCACTCGGGCCAGCTGCTGAAACACCTCGGCCTGAACAAGCCGTTCATCTCGCTGCCGGCGTTCGACGAGTCCGCGCGGGTCGAGCCGATCGTCGAGCGGCTGCGCCAGGGAGCGTCGCTTGCCCTGGTGACCGACGCGGGCACGCCGGCGGTGAGCGATCCCGGCTCGCTGCTCGTCCGCGAGGCAGTTGCGGCCGGCGTGCAGGTGGTGCCGGTGCCGGGAGCGAGCGCCGTGATCGCGGCGGTCAGCGTCAGCGGCTTCGCGGAAGGCCGCTTCCACTTCGCCGGTTTTCTTCCTCGCAAGCCGGCGGCCCGCACCGAAATGCTTTCTGAAATCAAGCAATTACGAGCGCAGCTCGCCTTCTACGAAGCGCCGCAGCGCCTGCGCGAGACGCTGCTCGAGCTGCGGTCCGCGCTCGGCGACCGGCCGGCGCTCGTCGCGCGCGAGCTGACCAAGGTCCACGAAGAGCTGGCCCGCGGAACCCTCTCTCAACTCGCCGATCATTTTTCCGGCGAAGTCCGCGGCGAAGCCGTGATCGTCGTCAGCGGCGCCTCCGAATCCGAGCCTGAAGATCCGAAGGAGCTCGAATCCGAAGTGCGCACCCGCCTGGCTCGAGGCGAACGACCGAAAGAAATTTCCGAAGCCCTCTCGGGCCGCTATCCCAAGCGGGCCGTCTACCAACTGGCGCTCAAGCTGAAAGGTTAGAAGTTCAGGGACAAGTTCCCGGCGACGCCCCAGATGAAAGCAGGCTCGGCTCGCAGCCGGCGGCCGACCTGGTCGAGACGGAAATCGTAGACCGGATTCTGGTCCGGCGCGGGCACCCCGGACCCGCCCGAGATGATGATCTTCCCGTCGCCGTTCTTGTCGTCGCCGATGTCCTCGTGGGTGAGGAAGTGCGCCGAGTCCACCGCCAGCGTCGCGTACACGCGCAGGTGGAACCAGCGCGCGATGCGGCCGTAGATTCCGGCCTGCCCGCCGGTCGTGACGTACTCGTCGGCATACGTGGGCTTGCCGAGCGCGTCAGTCACCTGCGTGTAGTCGCGCGCCGGGCCGTGCCAGCGGATGTCGCCGCGGATTTCGAACGACAGGCGTTGATCGCCGAGCGCGTCCTCCGCCGCGACCAGCTCGGCCCCGAGCGAAAGGAGTCCTTCGAACGGCGGCTTGTACCCCGTCTGCCCGGCCCAGGCGCCCGCGCAGTTGGCCGGAGCGACGTCGGCCAGCACCGGCGCGTGACAGTCGTCGAACGCGCCCTTGG
>VBLM01000625.1 GCA_005879095.1 Deltaproteobacteria bacterium | reverse complement strand
CCCTTGTCGACCACCGCGACGCGATCGCACAACCGTTCGGCTTCGTCCATGTAGTGCGTGGTGAGCAGCACCGTGCGGCCGCGCGATTTGAAGCCGAGCACCACGTCCCACAGCTGCCGGCGCGACTGCGGATCGAGGCCGGTGGTGGGCTCGTCGAGGAAGAGCACCTCGGGATCGCTCACCAGCGCGCACGCCACCGCCAGCCGCTGCTTCTGTCCGCCCGAAAGCTTCTCCGTCCACGTGCTGCGCTTGTCCTGCAGCGCGACCAGGTCGAGCACCTCGTCGATGGGCCGGCCCTGCGCGTAGAACGAGCGGAAGAGGCGCAGGTTCTCCTCGACGGTGAGCTTGTCGGGCAGGTGCGTCTCTTGTAGCGAGATCCCGAGACGCTGGCGCAATGCCCGCTCGTTGCGGTCCCAGCGCAGGCCCAGGACCTCGACGCTGCCGGCGGTGGGCTCGTTCAGGCCCTCGAGGATTTCGACGGTGGTCGTCTTGCCGGCGCCATTGGGGCCCAGCAGTCCGAAACACTCGCCGCGGCGGATTTCCAGATCGAGCCCGTCCACCGCGGCGAGAGCGCCGTAGTGCTTGACCAGCTTCTCGCAGCGCAGCGCGGGAGAGTCCATCTACCGCTGTCTTCGCGTCGCGAGCGTCGCGAGCGCGGCGATGAACAGCAGCAGGCCGTCTCCGGACGTGGAGCAGCCGTGCCCGGGAGTCACCGTGTACAGGCCCGCTGCGGAGTGCGTCGCGGTCGGTCCCCTGGCGGTGACGATGAACTGCGCGTCGGTGACGAGCGCGGCGCCGTGCCCTCGAAGCGTCAGCGTCGCGGTTCCCTTCGCGATCGAAGAGAACGAGCCGGTCACCTGCGCCGGCAGGCCCGACACCGAGAGCTGGACCGAGCCCACCTCTCCGTGCAGAGGCGTGATTCCGATCGGGACCGTAGTCGATCCTCCCGGCGAAAGCTCGCCCGACTGACGGCCGACATAGAGGGTGAATTCCGGCGGCTGCAGGAGCACCGCCGCCGAATGCCGCTGCGAACGCGCGCCGGTCGTGCCCTGGGCGCTGACCACGACCTGCGAATCCCTGGGGACCGAAGCGTCGGCATTGAGCGTCAGCGTGAGCGTGGCCGAGCCTCCCGAAGCGATCGCCGCGTTGTCGAACGAGGCGTTCAGGCCTGCCGGAGTCGTGACCGAGAGCACGAGCGGCTGCGCCGAGCCCGCGACCGTCGCGGTGCGCACGGTGACGGCGAGAGTCTGGCCCGGTTGCAGCTCGACGACGCTTGGCTCGAGCGCGACGTTGTAATCCTGCGCGAACGTGTGCGTCGAGGAGCAGCCGTTGCTCGCGTTGTCCCAGATCTTCTGCACCGGGAACGTTCCCAGCAGCGTCGGCACCGAAGCGCCGGCCACGCTGTCGCACAGATCGGCGACTTCGAACGCGTCCGCGTCGTTCCACGCCTGCGGATAGTCGGGCACGTCGCCGGGCGTCGGCACGCGGTCGGTGATCGATTCGATCAGCTCGTGCGACGCGACCTCGCCGAAATAATTGGTCGCCTTGATCCCGCAGTCCGCGATCACCAGGTAGACCACGCCGTTGACCGCGCCGGCCGTCGCGTAGTGGTAGGCCTCGAAGCCGTCGCGCGGTTTGCAGCTGTTGTCGATGTTTACCGAGCTCGGGAAGAAGATTGCGTAGACCGAGTTGCGATCGTCGGCTGGCAGCACTCCTTTCGAGATCGAGTCGAGCAGCACCGCCTGGACCTGCTCGTCGGTGACGCTGCCCGGCGGGATGTCGTCGAGCTCGAAGACGCCGGCGAAATTTCCGCGGCCGATGTGCTGGTTGGTGCCGGCGCTGCCGGCCCGCGCTCCACCCTGCGCGGCGAGATCGGTGTCGTACTCGTTGAGCCAGTCGAGGTAGCTGCTGTCGAGCACGCCGGTGAAGAAATCGGCCATTCCGCCCTTCGGTGCGTTCACCATCGGTGACAGGCGGATGCCTGGTCCCCACCAGACGGCGTAGACCTTGGCGTTCTCGATCACCGGACCGCCGAAGTAGGACACGGTCGCGGCGGACGGACCCGCGACGGTCGCGATCAGTGTGGCGAACGCGGCTGCTCTCATCAGCGGCGGCGCGGGCGCGCGACTTCGATGCGGACCGGTTTGTCCTTGAGCGGCTTGCCGTTCACGGCCACATACGCATCACGCGCCTCCGGCTTGACGACCACATACGCGTAACGCGCCTTGACCTCTGCGGCAAGGACGGTCTCCCGCGGCTGGCCAGCCAGATCGGCCAGCGCCGCGGAGAGGCCGGCCGCGTCCCAGCCGTGCTCCGATCCCTGCTCGACGTAGAGCTTCACGCGATCGACCGGAGATTCAGGCCGATCTTGAAGGGGGACAACATGGGCGCTGCGCGCCGCGATGGTGTCCCCGGCCCGTTCGGAGCGCTCGAGGCGGGGCTTGCGGTGTTCGCGATCGTGCTTGCGTCGCGCCTCTTTCTGCTCCTTCTGCACCTTCTCCACCTGGTGACTCTCGAGCAGCTTCTCGCCCACCGCGCGCAGCTGCGCTTTCTCCATGCGGTGATGGGTGAAGAAATACTTGAGCGCATACGCGAACAGCACGCGGCCGTCGTCGCGCGCCATCAGCTCCTGTGCGAGCGGAAGGAAGGCCTCGAACGCCGACCCTGCCTGCATCGCGTCGCGCAGCTCGCCGACGTGCTTCTCGGTCCAGAGACCTTTCGCTTCCTCGGGAGTGGGCAACGTGCGGACCTCGAACTGGATGCCGTATTTCTTTTCCAGTACGCCGAGCGTGTTCAACTCCGCGCCGGAGACGAGGCTGATCGCGGTCCCCTTCTTGCCGATGCGCCCGGTGCGCCCGACGCGGTGCAGGTACACCGCGGGATCCTCGGGCAGCGAGTAGTTGATCACGTGCGAGAGATCGCTGATGTCGATGCCGCGCGCCGCGATGTCGGTGGCGACCATGAAGCGCACCTCGCCCCGCTTCACCTTGGCCATCACCCGCTCGCGTTCCTTCTGCGGGAGATCGCCGTTGAGCATCTCCGCGTCGAGACCGTTGCGGTTGAGCACGTTGGCGACCAGTTCCGTGTCAGTGCGCAGGTTGCAGAAGACGATGGCTGCTTCCGGGTCTTCTCTTTCAATCAAGTATAAAAGGTTGCGCGGCTTCGGGTACTGATCGACGAGATGGTACAGGACGTTGTGGATGTGCTCGACGGTGAACACGTCGCCGGAGAGCAGGATGGTCTCCGGATCGCGCAGGTATTTCTGCGCCAGGTGCTCGATGTCGGGCGGCACCGTCGCGGAGAAGAGCAGCGTCTGCCGGTCGTTGGGCAGATAGTCGAGGATCTTGGTCACTTCCTCGTAGAAACCGGCGGAGAGCATCTCGTCGGCCTCGTCGAGCACGCAGATGCGCGTTTCACCGAGCTTGAGATTTCCACGGCGGATGTGATCGTAGACGCGGCCCGGCGTTCCGACGATGACCTCGGCCCCGTGTGTGAGCGCGTTGGTCTGCTCGCCCATTCCCGCGCCCCCGTAGACGGCGATGACGCGCAGGTCCTTGTATTTCCCCAAGGCCTCGATCTCCTGCGCGACCTGCAGGGCCAGCTCGCGCGTGTTGCAGAGGACCAGCGCGCTCGCCTTGCGCGTTCCGCCTGGAATGCGTTCCAGAAGTGGAATACCGAACGCCGCGGTCTTGCCGGTGCCGGTCTTGCTGCGGCAGATCAGGTCGCGGCCGGCCATGATCGGCCCGAACACGGCTGCCTGCACCGGCGTGGGCTCGACATAGCCCCGCTCTTCGATGCCTTTGCGCAGCTCGGGAGACAGCGGCAGGTCGGCGAAGCCGACGCTGGAAACGTAGTCGCTCATGTTGCCTTGAATGCGAAAAAGTTAGCCTGTATAGCACCGCCTCTCGCGGGATCCTAGATGACGCCGAAGGCCAAAGCGCGCAAACCGCGCAAGAAAGCGCCCGCCAAGCCGGTCGAGGGGGAAAAGCCCCTCGAGCCGGAAGTGGTCGAGCCCGAAGAGGCCGAGGCGGTCCCGGACGAAGAGGCTGCGCCTGCCGAGACCACGCTGCCGGTGCCGGTGGAGCGGGATCTCGCCCGGGCCGACGCGCTGCAACGCTACATGGCGGAAGTCGCGAAGCATCCGCTCCTCTCCCGCGAAGAGGAACACCGGCTCGCCGTGAAGTTTTCCAAGACCCACGATCCCGAGATTGCCTACCGCCTGGTGACCGCGAATCTGCGGCTGGTGGTGAAGATCGCCCACGAGTACCGGCGCGCGGCCTTCAACCTGCTCGACCTGATCCAGGAGGGCAACGTCGGATTGATGCACGCCGTGCAGAAGTACGACCCGTTCCGCGGCGTGAAGCTCTCCTCCTACGCGGCGTGGTGGATTCGCGCCTACATCCTGCGCTACCTGATGGACAACTGGCGGATGGTGAAGCTCGGCACCACGCAGGCGCAGAGGAAGTTGTTCTTCAACTTGCGCAAGGAGCAGGAAAAGTTGCTTCGGCAAGGATTCGAGGCGGCGCCGGCGTTGCTGGCGGAGAAGCTGGACGTCAGCGAGCAGGACGTGCGCGAGATGGATCAGCGCCTCGGCAACGACGAGTTTTCGCTCGACGCGCCGGTCGCGGCGGGCGGCGACGAGTCGCGGCAGACGCACGGCGATCGGCTGGTCCAGCCGTCCGCGCCGATCGACGAGCAGCTCGCCAACGAGGAGCTGCGGAAGATCTTCAAGCAGAAGCTGGCCGAGTTCGGCCGGACGCTGACGGCGGAGAAGGACAAGTTCCTCTTCGAGAACCGCATCGCGCCGCCCGACGATCGCGAGCCGATGACGCTGCAGCAGATCGGCGATCTGTGGGGCGTGACGCGCGAGCGGGCGCGGCAGCTGGAGGCGCGGCTCACCGAGCGGCTCAAGGATTATCTGCGCGAGGAGCTGCCGGACTTCGCGCAGCTGTCGGTGCAATCGGAGGAGCCTTGAAACATCCGTGGCTCGCGCCGCGCATTGCGATCCCGGTGGCTGCTTGCGTCGTCGCGGTGCAGCTCCCCTTCATCCACTGGGCGCTGCGCGGCGCCGCCCCGGTGGCCGTCGCAGTGCCATTCGAGGACAAATTCGATCGCGCCACGCTCGGCGACGCGTGGTGGTCGAACGGCGGCTTGTGGCGCGTCGTCGACGGACAGGTTTTCTCCCCCGGCGTCGGCAACAACCCGCTCTGGCTCGAGGCCCGGCTGCCGCCGGACGTGCGCGTCGAGTTCGACACGCGCAGCGAAGGGCCGGACGGCGACGTCAAGTGGGAGATGTACGGCGACGGCCGCACGCACTCGACGGGCTACCTGTTCCTCTTCGGCGCCTGGCACAACCGCGAGTCGCGCATCGCCAAGCTCGACGAGCACGCCTTCACGCAGGACGAGATGCGCGCGCAGCTGGCGGCGCTGGCGCGGCCGTATCCGCGGCAGCTCGACGTGTTCGAGGCCATCCGCGAGCCGTTCGTCGAGTGGGGGGCGCGCCGCGATCTGGAGAAGATGCAAGCCGGCAAGTTCTACGACAGCGAGACGCCGTTCGTGGTCAAGCGTGCGGATCTGAAGGTGGAGCGCGGGCATACGTACCACATGGTGGTGACGCGGAAGGCCGGCGTGCTGCGCTGGGAGATCGATGGGCAGCCGGCGCTGGAGATGGTCGATCCGGCGCCGTTGAACGGCAGAGGTCACGATCGCTTCGGCTTTTCCAGCTGGTCGAACGACACGTACTTCGACAACCTGAAAATTACGCCGCTCTAGCGCCGGCCACCGAAGGTGGCTTAGGCGCTATGCTTCTAGTGTTTAGTCGAAGCCTGATCGATCGCGCGCTCGTACTTGGCCTGACGCGAAGCGATCTCGGCCTTGAGCTTTTCGTCTTCCATCCGCTTCGCCCGCGCAGCCAGCCGCAGCTTCTTGCGGTGCTCCCGCTCGAGTGAAAGCGCGAGCAGCGCGAAGGCGAGCACGCCGGCGACGCCGAGCACCCAGTCGACATCGAGCAGCTGGACGAGCTTCGCGCCGCGTGAATTCGGCGCCCAGCAGATGGCCGCGCCCCAGGCGACGAAGATGGCGGCGAAAATCGGGGGCATCACGACCGAGAGGCGCCGGTGGTTCGACATTCCGACGAAGAGCCCGAAGCCGAGGAAGAGAATCGCGACCGGAGCGATCCACAGGTGCAACACGTGTGCGACGAGCGAACCGCCCGCGGCGAGGAGCACGCCCGTGAGGAAGGCGGTAGCCCATCCGACCGCGACCAGACCGAAGAGTGCGAGCAGGACGGCTGCGACGATGGCGGCTGCTCCCGGCAACCACGGATGGACCGCGCCGCGCAGTCCCCAGAGGATGAGCCATGCGCCGGTCCCGCCGAGAAGAGCGGCGTTGAGCGGACGCTGTCCGTGCCGGCCTGGAACGGTGATCACGACGGCCAGCGCGAGGAGCACGTAACCTGCCCAGAGCGGCGCGTGAAGCGTGCGGTCGAGCGCCGCCTGGAGCGCGTCGTGCAGCGGCTACTTTCCGTTCATGCCGAAGTACATCAGCATCAGCCCGAGCAGGATCACGAACGCCACCGCGGTCGCGATCGGGCCGTGGTCGATGTCGGTGCGATCGATCAGATCGCCGGCCTCCATCCGCGCCTGCGGCATCGCGTTCTTGTCCTTGAGCAGTCGCTTTGCTTCGGCGCGCGCGCCGGCGTAGTCGCCCTCGTCGAAGAGCGCCCGCGCCTTCGCCAGCTCGGGCGCCTGCGTGCCGTCGCCGACGCGCTTGGCATCGGGGATGTACTCGCGCCTGGGCGGCTGGGTGAAGAGCGGCGGCGCGACGGGCTCGTCGTTGGCAGTGCCCGGGACTCCGGCGCGCGAAGCTGTTGCGGACTGTGTGTTCTGTGCCATGCCGCGCCGGAAGGTACTCGACGTGGCGCGGCCGGGCAAGGTTCAGCGAACCATTGCTTCGGAATGCACAGCGCTGACGTGGGTTCATGCATTACTGTTCAAGCCGCAAAATGCTCTCCCGCCGCCAACTCCTGGGTCTTCCACTCCTCCTCGCCGCCACGCGCGCGAGGGCGTTCGCCGATCAGGCCCGCTTCACCTTCGCCCAGATCCGCCACGCCGGTCACTGGGACCCTCGGCCCGACGGCCTTTCCCGGCTGGCGTGGGAGATCGCCAAGCGCACCAGCATCGAAACCTCACCGGTCGTGAAGGCGATCGGCCTCGCCGATCCCGACCTGTTCTACTACCCGTTCGCGGTCCTCTCATCCGATTCGGGTTTTCCCGCGCCCGCCGAAAACGAGATCGCCGAATTGCGGCGGTACTTGAGCTACGGCGGCTTCCTCCTCATCGACGACGCCACCGGCACCCGCGGCGGTCCCTTCGAGCAATC
>VBLM01000621.1 GCA_005879095.1 Deltaproteobacteria bacterium | reverse complement strand
CAAAGAAGACCAGGTCCACATACCGTTCATCATGAAGCGGCGGAGAATCTGATTCCGACCAGCGCTTACAACGCGTGGCGCATCACCAGCCTTTCCACGTTGCCGGCGTGGGTGCTGGCGCTGGCGTTGACGGCGCTGCTCGCCGCGGTGTGGCTCTCGTTCCGCGGCTTCCGCAGCGAGCCGGCAGGACTGCGCCGCCGCGCGCTGCTCGGCTTCCGCCTGCTCGCGGCGCTCTTGATCCTCATCCTCCTGCTCGAGCCGGGCATCGAGCTGCGTTCGGAGAGCCGCGTGCGCGCGCGGATTGCGCTGCTCTTCGACACCTCGCGTTCGATGAAATTCCCCGCTTCACCAGCGGGTCCGACGCGCGCGGAAGAGATGATCCGCTGGGGCGAGACGCACAAGAAGGACCTGGCTCAGCTCGCCGCGCGCTTCCAGGTCGACGTCTACGGTTTCGACAAGGAACTGCAGCCGATGGATCTCGCGCGGCTCAGCCCCGATCCGCAGGGCCCGTCGACCGACATCCTCGGCGCGTTGACGGGTGCGGCGGCGGCCGGCACCGGCGGGAGGCCGCTGGCGGGGCTGTTCGTCGCCAGCGACGGGGCCGACAATGCCGAGCTCTCCGAGGGCGTTTCGCAGACCGCCGCCGCCGAGCTGCGCAAGCTCTCCGCGCCGGTCTTCGCGCTGCCTCTCGGCGCCCAGGCCCTGAAAGATCTCGCCGTAGAAAAGATCGCGGTGGACGATTTCGCCTTCGTCCGCAACCAGGTCACCGTCGACGCCACGCTGACCGCGCGCGGTTTCGGATCGACCGACGTTCCGGTGGTGCTCAGGCGGGAAGGGCAGGTGGTGGCGCAGAAGACCGTTCACATCGGCAGCGGGCAGGCCCGCTACGACGCGAAGCTCGCCTTCGTGCCCGATCGCACCGGCAAGTTCGCCTTCACCGTCAGCGTGCCGGTCTACGAGGGCGAAGCCCTGGCGCAAAACAACCAGAAATCGTTTGTGCTCAAAGTGATCCGCGACCGCGTCCGCGTGCTGCTCGTCGTCGGGCGGCCGAGCTGGGACGTGCGCTTTCTCCGGCAGCTGCTCAAGCGCGACCCGAACGTAGACTTGATCTCTTTTTTCATCCTGCGCACGCCGGGCGACGATCCGCACAGCTCGCAGGACGAGCTCTCGCTGATCCCGTTCCCGACCCAGGAGATCTTCCAGGAACAGCTCAAGACCTTCGATCTGGTCATCTTCCAGAACTTCAACCACCGGCCGTACCGGATGTCGCAGTACCTCGACGGCATCGCGGCGTACGTGCGCGACGGCGGCGCGTTCGCGATGATCGGCGGCGACCAGAGCTTCTCGGCGGGCGACTATGCCGGCACGCCGATCGAGGAGATCCTCCCGGTCACGCTCTTCCCGCCGGGCCCCACCGCGGTGGACGAGACGCCGATCCAGCTGCGACTGACCGACTCCGGCAAGCGCCATCCGGTGACCGAGCTCGCCACCAGCGGCGCGCAGAACGAGAGCGCGTGGTCGCGGCTGCCGAAGCTGCCGGGCGTGAACACGACCGGGCCTCTGAAAGGCGGCTCGCAAGTGCTGCTCAATTCGGCCGAAGGGCGGCCGGTCCTGGTCGTGGGCGAGGCCGGCCGCGGCCGGGTGATGGCGCTGCTCTCCGACAGCTCCTGGTACTGGAGCTTCGTCGCTGCCGGCGAGCAGCAAGGGCCGCGCGCGTACGAGACGTTCTGGCATTCCGCCATCCGCTGGCTGGTGCGAGACCCGGCGCTGACACCGATGCGGGTCGCTCCCGAGCGGCCCGCGTTCGAACCCGGCGGCGAGCCGCCCGCCCTCGACGTGCAGGTGCGGGGCAGCGATTACGGCGCGGCGGCGGGCGCGCAGATCGCGGTGGTCGAGTCGTCGGCTGACGATCCGGTGCCGCGGCCGGCCGGCTCCGCGGTGGCCGGTCCGGACGGGAACGCGCGCGTGGTCCTGCCGCCGCTTCCGCCGGGCGCGTACAAGGCGACGGTGACCGCGCGCCGTCCGGATGGATCGCAGATCGGCGAGGCCGAGGACGCGTTCGTGGTTGCGCCGTCGTCGCGCGAATTGATTGAAGCCGCGCCGCGGCCGGATCTGCTCCAGGCAATCGCTTCCGCCACGCGCGGCCGGGTCGTCGAGGCGGGCGATTCCTTGAGCGGCCTGCCCTGGCGCGATCCGGAGCGCGTCGAGGTCGGACAGCGCACCAGCGTGCCACTGTGGGACAACTGGAAGGTGCTGGTCCTCTTGTGTCTGGTGGTGGGCATGGAATGGACGTTGCGGCGGCGCTGGGGGTACGCGTGATGCTTAGCTTGGCGGCATGCTCACCGCGCTCCTTCTCGCGGCCGCATGTCCGGCCGACCTCTCGCAATGGAAGCAGATCCTCGGCGCCGAGTGGATCGATTGCCACGCCGTTGAACTCAAAGTATTCGACGCCGACCGCGCCGCCGGTGAGCGGCATCCAGATCGACGGCTACTGGCCCGACGCCTGCGACGCGTTCCAGGTCGAGCCGGCGCTGACTGCGAAGGACGGCTCGCCGTTCATCCAGGGCTGCGTCCCTCCGCTGACCATCGGGCAGACCTGCTTCGCCGATTGCCACCACGACGCGCAGTTCGTGCTGAGAATTCCCGACAACTGGGACGGACATCTCCTGACCGCGGGCACGCCCGGAATTCGCGATGCGTTCGCCAGCGACTTCATCCTCTCCGACTACGCGCTGGAAAAGGGCTGGGCTTACGTCTCGCAGGACAAGGGCAACATGGGCGCGAACTTCTTCCGCCAGGGCGGGGGCGCGCCGTGGACGCCGGCTGCGGCCATCCAGGAATGGGCGACGCGGATGCGGCAGGCAACGTCGGCGGCGCGCGCGCTGCT
>VBLM01000624.1 GCA_005879095.1 Deltaproteobacteria bacterium | reverse complement strand
GGTCTCGTGGAGATCGAGAAGCTCGGCAAGGAATACGACCTTACCGTCGACTGGCGGCCGTTCTTCCTGCGCCCGGAGACGCCGCCGGAAGGCTCGCCGCTGCCGGCGTACGTGCGCGAGCGGATGAAGGATCCGAACGATCCGTTGAAGAGGCGCGCCGAGCGCGAGGGTCTCAAGATGGTGCGGCGGGATTTCGTGCCCTCGACGCGCCGCGCGCACGAAGCCGCGGAGTTCGCCAGGGCGCGTGGGAAACTCGAGCCGATGCACGCCGAGCTATTGAAAGCTTATTGGACGGAAGGAAAGGATCTGTATTCGTTCGATGTGCTGCGCGAGGCCGCTGTGAAAGGCGGCCTCGATCCCGACGAGCTGCAACGCGAGCTCGAAAAGGGGACATATCGCGCCGCCGTCGAAGAGGGCGTCCGCGAAGCGCACGAGGTGGGCATCCACGCCGTGCCGACGTTCATCTTCGACGACCAGCTGGCAGTGCAGGGCGCCCAGGAGTTGCCCGTTTTCCGCCTGGCGATGCAGCAGCTCGGCGCCAAGCCGTCGAAATAGGCAAATGGCGACATCCTTCCCGGTCGATCAGATCAAGGTCCTCCTCCTGGAGAATATCCACGCCACCGCGCACGAGGTGATTCGCGGGCAGGGTTTCCAGCTCGAGATCGTGGCCGGGGCGTTGAAGGAAGACGAGCTCGCTCTAAAACTGCGGGACGTGCATCTGCTGGGTATCCGCAGCAAGACACGGGTGACGGACAAGGCGCTCGCGGAGGCGCGGCGTCTGCTCGCGGTCGGCTGCTTCTGTATCGGCACCAACCAGGTCGATCTGGCGGCGGCGAATCAACGTGGCATTCCGGTGTTCAACGCGCCGTTTTCGAATACGCGCAGCGTGGCGGAGCTGGTGATCGGCGAGATCATCGCGCTCGCGCGCCAGCTCGGCGACCGCTCGCGCGAGGTGCACGAGGGCCGCTGGCGCAAGGTGGCCGCCGGCTCGTACGAGGTGCGCGGCAAGACGCTCGGGATTACGACACCGGCAACAAGCTGCCGATGGGCAACAACCGTCCGTGTCCGTCGCTGCAGGAGCTGCTGGCGAAGGCGGACTTCGTCACGCTGCACGTTCCGCTCACGCCGCAGACGCGGGAGATGCTCGGCGCCGCGGAGATCGCCGCGATGAAGAAGGGCGCATATCTCCTGAATCTCAGTCGCGGCAACGTCGTCGTGCTGCCGGCGCTGGCGGACGCGCTGCGCGCCGGTCACCTCGCGGGCGCGGCGATCGACGTCTATCCCGAGGAGCCGGAAACCAATCGTGAGGGCTTCACCACGCCGCTGCGCGGTTTGCCGAACGTAATCCTCACGCCTCACGTCGGCGGCTCGACCAGCGAAGCGCAGGCCGCCATAGGGCGCGAAGTCGGCGGCACGCTGGTCAAGTTCGTCAACACCGGCGCGACGGTGGGCGCGGTCAATTTCCCGCAGGTCGAGCTGGCGCCGATCAAAGGGACGCACCGGATTCTCAACGCACATCGCAACGTCCCCGGCGTCCTGCGCGACATCAACCGCATCGTCAGCGAGCACGACGCGAACATCCACAGCCAGGTGCTCTCGACCGACGCGACGCTCGGCTATCTGATCATGGACCTCGACCAGGACGTTTCGAACGAGGTCAAGAAGGACGTCGCCGCGCTGGAGACGAGCATCAAGACGCGGATTCTCTATTGACGCGCGCCCAGAGGGCGGCAGCGATCAGGACGGGTATCAACGTAGTCACGGCGGGCAGCAGATAGTCGCGCGTGAACGACGGCGCAGGGAACGAGAAGACTTCCCTGTACGCGGGCATTGATTCCGAGATGAGATTTCCGATTGCGCCGAGTGTCCACGCCGCCGCAAAGAGTGGGAAGGCGGCCGGGCGATTTCGAACCAGCTGCAGCGCGGAGATGAAAAACAGCGCGCTCGCTGCGACCCAGAGCGCGTGAATCCACCACGGCGTCGCATCCATGAGCGGGATGAAACGGCGATAGTCATCGCCAGGCGTAAAGCTGCCCAGGAACGTCGCGATTCGGGGATGGTTCAGGCGGTACGAGACGGTAAGAGTCGTTGCGAAAAGGAAGGACAGCACCTGGGTGAAAATCAGGAGCGCGAGGAGCCCACGCGCGTACGGATTGCGAATGACGTCCATCGCCTTGCTTCTCTCGACGTAACTGGCGAACACGCAGCCGACGGCCCACCGCACGGCCTCGAGATCGCCCTCGATGTGATCGAGCTCTTGTTTCATCGCTTCCGCCCACGGGGCGCGCGCGGGCGGCAGAATCCGGGACGCGTGCGCCATCAGGGCAAACGCGAATCGACGGAGCAAAGTGGCTTTCATGTGGTCGCCTCCCGCAGCTTGCGCCGGCCGGCGCTCGCGGCCCGCGCAAACGCCAGCCCGTCGGGCGTGAGCCGATAGGCATGTCTCGGCGGCCTGCCCGGCCGCTCCGGCTCGAGCCACTTCGATTCCAGGAGCCCCTGATCGCTGAGCCGGATCAGCAGCGGATAGAGCGTACCGGATCTGAGCCCCGTCTCTTTCGACAGCTCATACCCGTATTGCCAGGCCCGCGGCTGCCGCGCCATGAGAGCGAGCAAGGACTGCGTCTGCCGCGACCCGTTCAGCCTTCGCACCATGCTCCAGAATCGACATATGTAGAGTCATGAGTCAACAGCTAAGTTGAAGAGACCCAGCGGCTGGTTTCGAGGTGGTATTCGGTATTGTCGACGAGGCGGACGATGCTTCGGACGTAGCCGCCCGAGCCATTCGATTCGCGCAGGTCGAATTCGGGCGCGGGTTCGAGATGCTCACCGGATGCGCCGGCGATGATGCGGACCAAAGGACGTTCGGTGTGCTCTTTGTCGGTGGCGGGAAGCAGAACGACGGCGAGCTCGCCGGTATCGAGAAGCACCAGCGTGCCGATCGGGATGATGCCGACGCAGGTCACGAAATATTTCAAGAGCGTCGGTTCGAACAGCGTGCCGGAGCGGCTCAGCATGTACCGCAGCACGTTGGGTGGCGGCAGTGGCTCGCGGCGATATACGCGCGCCGACGTCATCGCGTCGTAGCAGTCGGCTACCGCAATGACCCGGGAAGCGAGCGATTGTTTCCAGGGACGCTGCAACCGCGGATAACCGGAGCCGTCATGACCGAGATGGTGCTCGAACGACACCGCCGCCATCCGCGCCGGCACCCGCAGGATCCCGCGCGAGCCGAGCAGCGCCAGCACGCCCTCGCTCGGATGTGTGCGCATGATCGCCCACTCGGCGCCGGTGAACTCGGCCGGCTTGTTGAGCACTTCGAGCGGCACCGCGCACTTGCCCAGATCGTGGAAGAGCGCCGCCAGCCCGACGTCGGCGAGCTCGAGCTTCGAATAGCCGTGCGCGCGTAAAGTAGTGAGCCCGAGCACCGTGGCCGGATCCTTCAGCAGGAGATCGACGATGTTCTGGATGGCCCGTTTCGCCTGCCGGAAGTGCAACGTCCCGCCGGCGCGCGCATTCGTATTCAATGCCGCCAGCGCCGATCCCGCCCGCGCATACGCGCTGCGCGCCCGCTGCCGCATCTGACCGCGATCGTTCCCGCCGCCACGCGCCGCGGCGACGCCGCCTCGCGCGATGCCGCCGTCGGCGAACTCCTGCTTGCGCGCGGCCCGCGGCACTTCCAGCGAAATGTTCTCGATCCCGGCTGCAACGAGGCGGGTCCGCAGGTCGTCGAATCCCCCCGGCAGTGTCGCGACGAACAGCTCGGCGAACTTGCGCAACTCCGGATCGGACGCCGTGCGCTTCAGAATCACGCCGCCGACGCCGAGCGCCGCCAGCGAGTCGATGAAGCTGGCGAAGATCGGCATCACCTGCGTCGAGATCTTGAGATGCCGCTCGCCGAGGAAGACGAATCCTTCCTGCACCCGCAGCGCGACCGGCTGGTCGTGGCCGAGCGCGCCCACCAGCGTACGGATCGACGACACCGGCCGATCGACCGCGGTGTTCGCCCCGCCGTGCGATCGCACCGTGCGCAAGAGCACGTTGAGCTGCGAGACCAGCTGCGTGCCGAGCAGGTGCAATTGCTGATCGACGATGTCGCCCGCTTCTGATCCACGCGCGACCTTGCCGGTCAGCGACCGCTCGTGCACCAGCAGCGGATCGTGCGAGTCGGGCATCAGTCCTTGTCCCCCTCGCCGAGCGCCGCCGCGCACGCCTTGCGCACTGCGCCGCTGCCTTCCTTGCGTGCGAACTGGAGCGCGTCGTGCGCGGCGTCGGTGCCGAGCGTGGCCAGCGCCTTGATGGCAAGCAGCGCGGTTTCCTCGCGCTTCTGCCGCTGCTTCCAGCCGCGTCCCGAGATCAGCTCGAGGAAAAACGGGACCGTCTCGTTCCCCGCCGAAGCGCGCAGCGCCTGGAAGAGAATGCGCTTGTCCGCGCGCGACAGCTCGATCAAATCCTCTTTCAAGTGTGGCTTCCACTGCTCCCACGTCGCGGTGTAGCGCGACGAAGCGAGCAGCCGCATCGCATGCTGACGCACTTCGGCAGCGGCATCGGAGGCAAAGGCGATCACCGGCGCGGCATCGCCGTTCGGATGCAGCCGCGCGATGCTGCTCAGCGCATCCTCGCGCACTTCCGCCGCCGGATGGGCCGCGAGCATCGCCAGCTCGTCCTTGGCTTGCGGCCGCTGCCAGGCCACGATGATCGTCACCAGATCGCGCACGTACTGCGACCGCGGATCGGCGAGACCCTTGAGCACCGGCTCGGGATTCTCCGCGCCGAGCCGGATCAGCGTGTCGCGCAGCGCGGCGCGATGTTCCTCGTCCGTCACGGCTGACAGTACGCCGCACAGCGGTCCAACCGCGGGCGCGCGCAGGTGCGCGAAGATGCCGGAGAGGCCGGACATCGATCGGCCGGCCTCGGTGCCGAGCCCCTTCTCGATCAAGGCCGCCCGATCCGGCAGGTTCAAGGAATCGATCACCCGCTGCGCAATCAAGCGGTGGGTCAGCTCGAAAGCGGGATTCGCGTCGCCGGCGCGCTCCAACGCGGAGAGCGTGCCGTTGAGCGCGGACCAGTTGCCGGACGCGAGCAGCGCGTCGAACACGGCCGGCGTGGTCGCGAGCGCGCGCGCGATCACGTCGGCCGACACCTCCGCGTGCAGAATCGCCTCCAGCATCGAGAGCACCGACGCGGTGGAGTCGACTGCGCGCTCGTCCGCGAGGTCCGCGTCGAGCGTTTTGCGCTCGGCATCGGTCACCTCGAAGCCGACCAGACCCGAGCCGCCGCGGTTGAGGTTCTCTCCCGCCGCCGCCGGCCCCTCGCCGCTGGCCGCGCTCGAGACCAGAGCGAGCCGGCGTTCGCGCTCCAGCACGCGATCGAAGGACGCCGGCGGCGCGGCGAAGAAGCCGTTTTCCTGTGGTGTGAGCTCTTCCGTCGACGGCGCCTGGATGATGTCTTCGGCGGTGACGAACGAGATGGTGGCGAGGTCCTTGGCCCACAGTCGGGTGACGACGTCGTCATCCTCGTCTTCCCCGGAGCGGCCCCACAAGGCGTCGAGGAACGACTGCAGATCGTCGGGCGAGACGCCCTGCTCGAAGCGCACCTCGCGGACGCCGTCGCCGTAGAGGCGGAAAGCGAGGCTCTCGCCGAGGCTGTCCTCGCCCTTGTAGACGACCTCGTCGTTGAGCCGCAGCTCGGCGCGCTCGACGATCACCGCCAGCACCGGCCACGATTCGAGGTGGGCGAGCATGAACGTCTGCAGCTGATCGAAGAACCGCCGCGTCACCGCGTTGGTGAGCCCGTATGTCCGGGTCGCGCGGCACGACTTGTCCAGCTCGCGGAAGACCTGCCGCGCGGACGCGACCTCCTGCGAGGCATTCTCGGAGACAGATTCGGACATCGACCGCAAGATGATAACACTGCTCCCGGGAGGCCAGGCATGCCGCTTGCGCTCGTGTTGCTGCTCGCAGGACCGATCGAAGTGCTGCAGATGCTGAATCGGACCGTCGAGGTGCATGGCGCGGTCATCTCGAGCGACGGCGCGCGCGTGGCGTGGGTGGAGCAGGCCGCTACGCCGGACGGCCCGAACTGGGAAGAGTCGTTCATCCAGGTGCAGGAGCCGAGGGGTTCAACGGCCGTTCACGTCACGGCGGGAAAGACCGCGGACGAAGGCGATCTCGCTTTCAGCCCGGACGGATCGCAGCTCGCGTTTCTTTCCGACGCGGAGAAGAAGCACCAGCCGCAGCTCTATGTCGCCGACCTGCGCAGCGGGCAGGTGCGGCAGCTCACGCATGTCGACGGCCATCTGCAGAAGCCGCTCTTCAGCCCCGATGGCAAGTCGATCGCGGTGCTGTTCATCGAGGGCGGCGCAGATCTGCGCGGGCCGGTCCTGCCGTCCGCGCGTCTGGTCGGCGTAGTGGAGGAGCAGATCAAGGAGCAGCGCATCGCGGTCGTTCCCATCGATGGAAGCGCGCCACTGAAGGCTTTGTCTCCGCCGGACCTCTTCGTTTACGAATATTCCTGGCGGCCTGACGGAGGCGCGTTCGCGGCCACCGCGGCGCATGGTTCCGGCGACGACAACTGGTGGATCGCGAAGCTGTACGCGATCGAAGCCAACGGCGCCGCGCGGGTCGTTCACCAGCCTGCGCTGCAGATCTGCGAGCCGGCCTGGAGCCCGGACGGAAAGCGAATCGCGTTCATCGAAGGGCTGATGAGCGATCACGGCTCGAACGGCGGCGATCTCTTCGTCGCGCCCGCCGACGGCAACGCGAAGGCGCGCAACCTCACGCCCGGTCTGCGCGGCAGCGTGGCGAGCGTGCGCTGGAGGGATCCGGAGAAAGTGTTGGTGCGCCTCGTCATCGAAGGGGATGCGGCGTTTGCGAATGTTCCGGCGAGCGGCCACCAGCCGCAGCTCTATGTCGCCGACCTGCGCAGCGGGCAGGTGCGACAGCTCACGCATGTCGACGGCCATCTGCAGAAGCCGCTCTTCAGCCCCGATGGCAAGTCGATCGCGGTGCTGTTCATCGAGGGCGGCGCAGATCTGCGCGGGCCGGTCCTGCCGTCCGCGCGTCTGGTCGGCGTAGTGGAGGAGCAGATCAAGGAGCAGCGCATCGCGGTCGTTCCCATCGATGGAAGCGCGCCACTGAAGGCTTTGTCTCCGCCGGACCTCTTCGTTTACGAATATTCCTGGCGGCCTGACGGAGGCGCGTTCGCGGCCACCGCGGCGCATGGTTCCGGCGACGACAACTGGTGGATCGCGAAGCTGTACGCGATCGAAGCCAACGGCGCCGCGCGGGTCGTTCACCAGCCTGCGCTGCAGATCTGCGAGCCGGCCTGGAGCCCGGACGGAAAGCGAAT
>VBLM01000623.1 GCA_005879095.1 Deltaproteobacteria bacterium | reverse complement strand
TCGGGCGAAATCGACCAGTCGGTCGCGAGCGCGGGCCTGAGCGCATAGTCCGGGTGCGCGCCCAGCTCGGCCATCGACTCCAGCACCTTGCGCTCGAGGAGCCAGTCGATGGCGAGCGCAGAATCGGTGAGCTTGTCGAGACTGGGCGGCTCCTGATCGAGCCGGACGACCAGCGTTCCGCCGGGCTGCGGAGCGGCGAGCAGCAGCAACAAGAGCAGCATGGGGCCATCATCGCTATTTCCCGGCGGGTCGAGAGCAGATCGGAACCGTCCGGTCTACTCTCGAACAGCGTGCCCGTCCGGTGCGGGTTGAGGCGCCCTCTTGACGCTGGCAGCGCGCCCGACGTATGCCGCCCGCCGATGCGCCCACTCGTAGTCTTGCCGCTGCTGATCCTCCTTTCCCGTCCAGCTGAGGCTTGTTCCATCTGCGGCTGCGACCCGTCCGGCGGCACGCTCGGCCTCGATCGTCCCAACCAGGGCGACGTCCGTCTCGCCGTGGAAGATCGCTATCTGCAAAAAGAATCAGGCACGGTCGAGGAAGCCTCGCGCGAGGGCGAGCGCGAGGACCGCCTCAACCTCCGCGTCGCGTACGCGCCGCCGGTGCCGCGGCTGTCGTTCCAGCTGGAAGTGCCGATCTACGCCTGGAAAGCCCACTACGGCGTCGACGGCGCGCTCGATGACACCACCCGCGGCCTCTCGGACGTGATGCTCACCGGGCGCTACGAGGTGCTCAGGTTGGGCGGCCTCGAACCGCGCCATACGGTCGCTCTCACCGCGACCGTCAAGGCCCCGACCGGCAACAACTCGCACCTCGCGACCGCCGACGGCGGAATCTACGACGAGCACAAGCAGATCGGCACCGGCACGTGGGATGGCATCGGCGGCGTCTGGTACACCTTCGGCGACTTTCCCACCGTCGGGTACGCCGGTGTGAGCGCGCGAATCAACGGCACCAACAGCCGCGGCAACCACTACGGCAACGCGCTGTTCGGCACGCTCGGCGTCCGCCGGACGTTCCTGGAGAGCCGCAGCCTCTATCTCGCGCTCGACGTGCAGGGCCGGAACGCCGGCAAGGACACCACGCCGTCCGACGGGTACGACGAGAACAGCGGCGGTTTCATCACCTACCTGACCGGCACGGCCGGGTACGCGCTGACCCACCAGCTGCTGCTGCGCGGAACGCTGCAAGTGCCGGTGGTCACGGCCCTGAACGGCGCCCAGACCGAGCACCCGGTGGCCTTCCTCGCGCTCACCTACGACCTCACGCTGTGAAAATTTTCCTTTCCACGGCCCTCGCCGTGCTCGCCGCCTGCGCCGGGGGACGCACCTCGCTCAAGTCGGTCGACGGCGCCGAGGTCCGTCTCGAGCAACTCCGCGGCCGCGTCGTCCTGCTCGACTTCTGGGCCACCTGGTGCGAGCCGTGCAAGCTCTCCCTGCCCTTCTACGCCACGCTCGACGGCCGTCTGCGCGACAAGGGCCTGACGGTGGTCGCCGTCAGCACCGACGAAAAGGACGACGACGTCCGCGCCTTTCTCTCCCGGACCCCGCTGCCGTACACCATCGCCCGCGACCCGCGCGGCCAGGTCGCCGAGAGCATGGGCGTGCAGATGATCCCGACCACGCTGCTGATCGACCGGAAAGGCGCCGTCCGCCTGCGCAAACAGGGGTTCACGCCCGCCGACGAGACCCCGCTCCGCCGCGAGGTCGAAAAGCTCCTCGCGGAGTGATCGCCCGGCCGCCTCCAGCTACTGGCAGTTCGGCGCCGCCGTTCCGCCGTCCGCCAGCGTCCCCGGGTGGCGGCAGTTGTGCAGGTTGCGCGAGACGTCGATCCACGCCACGTCGCCCTGCACCGCGGCCGCGCCCACCGAAACCTGGAGGGGGATCTTTCCGCCCGGCTCCAGCGAGACGCCGCTGTAACCGGCCTGGCCGGTCTTGGCGTTGAGCGAGACGACCGGCGTCGGCTGCTGCGGCGTCACCGTCACCTGCCGCTGCTGGTAGCGCACGGTGGCAAGCTGCGTCGAGGATCCCGGCAGACCGCACTGGATCGCGCCGGTGTCGTCGTTCGCCTGGTAGAGGTACGCGGTGTCCGACGGGATGCTGCCGCC
>VBLM01000620.1 GCA_005879095.1 Deltaproteobacteria bacterium | reverse complement strand
TTGAGCAGCGGCGACTCCTTGGCCACGTCGAAGAACGTCTTCTGGATCGAATCGAGGTACGCCTTGTCGGCGTTGCCGCGGGCGCTCTCCTTCAGGAACGGAAAGACGCACAGGCTGGTGTTCTTGAGGAACGGGCTCAGATCGAGCGGCGGCTGCGCCGGGGACGGAAGCGGCAGCGCCAGCTCGGGCTGGGCAGGCTTGGCCTTCGACTGCGCCCAGGCCGCGGACGACAAGATGGTCGCGGCAGTCAGGGCCATCGGGATCAAACGCATGTGCTCGCTCCTCGCCGGAAGCCGGAAGAATGCGCAGCTTTCATCGCAGCAAGTCGGACGCGCAGTCAAGGAAACAGACTCTCACGCAAAGTTGCAGGAACACTGCCGCCGCTAGAGCTTGTCCTGCCGTCCCTGCTTCTTCAGGGCCTCGACCACGGCCCGAACGTCCTGGGCGCGATCGCGCGGCACGACCAGCAGGGCGTCCCCTGCGTCGACGATGCAGAGGCCGCGCAGGCCGACCGCCGCCACCAGCCGATCGCCTTCTGCCAGCACGACGCAGTCATCGCAGTCGACCGCCAGCGCGTCGCCGGAGATGGCATTCCCCCGGCTGTCGAGGGCGCGCACTTCGGGCAGCGCCGCGAACGAGCCGACGTCGCTCCAGCCGAAGTCGCCCGCCACCAGCGCGATCCGGTGCGTGGTGTGCGACTCCGGCTCCATCACGCCGTAGTCGATGCTGATCGACGGCATCCTGGCGAAGTCGTCGAGCGCATCGAGGATCTTCGGCTGGTGCCGCCGCAGGGCATCGAGCATCGCGTCGGCGCGAAAAACGAAAATGCCGGCATTCCATGCGTACGCGCTGTCCTGCACGTACCGCTCCGCCGTCGCCGCGTCGGGCTTTTCGACGAAAGCCTCCACCGCATACGACCCGTCGGGGCGTTGCGCACCCCGGCGCAGATATCCGTACCCGGTCTCGGGGCGCGTCGGGCGGATGCCCAGCGTCACCAGGTCTCCCCCGCGAGCGGCCTCGGCCGCCGCTGTGAGCGCCGACCGGAAGGCATCGGGCCGGGCGATGTGGTGATCGCTCGGCAGGATGGCGATGGTCGCTTCCGGATCCTCCCGCTGCACCGCCCGGCACGCGAGCGCGATCGCGGGGGCGGTGTTCCTGGCCGCCGGTTCGACGATCACGCGCGCCCGCGGCGCTTCGGCCTTGACGGCGAGGGCGTGGTCGTTTCCACAGACCACCCAGACGGCGTCAGAGATCGGCTCGACCCGAGCGAACGTCTCGGCGATCAGCGTCCTCTCCGTCACCAGCGCGAGGAACTGCTTGGGCTTCTTCGCCCTCGAGAGCGGCCAGAACCGCGTCCCGCTCCCGCCCGCCAGAATCACCGCGTGAAGACTCATTTTGCCAGCTCGATCAATTGGTAAAGGATACGGGCGGTCGCGCCCCAGACCACGGTGCCTTGCACGGTGTACCAGTAGAGTTGGTAGGGCACACCTTCGCGGTCGCGCATCTCGACGCGTAGGTTCTCCGGCTTGAGGAACTCCGAGAGCGGCAGCTCGTGCAACGCCGCGATCTCGGCCGGGCTCGGCGTCCACGGATAGCGGCCGGCGGCGGTGAAGGCGAGCGGATCGACCACGCCCACGAACGGCGAGATCACGTATCCGGTGACGAAGGTGGGGCAGTCGTCGAGCTGACCGATCAGCTCGACGTGCTCCGGCCGCAGCCCCACTTCCTCGCGCGCCTCACGCAACGCGGCCGCGCGGACTTCCTTGTCGGCAGGGTCCACCGACCCGCCCGGAAAGCTGACCTGTCCGGCGTGTGACCGCAACTCCTTGCTGCGCTCGGTAAAGAGCACGTACAGCCCGTCGGGCCGCGGCAGGAGCGGCACCAGCACGGCCGCCGCGCGGCCGAACTCGGGATAGAGCTGCGGCTCGTGCGTCGCCAGCGCCGCGCGGATCTGCGCCAGCGTCACCTCTTGCCGGACAGCCACAGCAGCACCACGGCGGCCGCGAGCGCGACCCGGTATCCGGCGAACACTGCGTAGGTGCGCCGGCGCAGGTAGTCGAGCATCCAGCGGATCACGAACGTGCCGACGACGGCGGAAGCGACGAAGCCCACCGCCAGCGCGGCCCAGGTCACCGGCCCTTCGCCGCTGCGCATCTCGTGCAGCATCTTGGGCAGCTTGACGAGGCCGGCGCCGAAGATGATCGGCGTCGACATGAGGAACGAGAAGCGGGCGATCTCGTCGCGGGTGAAGTCCTGGAAGAGCCCGAGGGTGATGGTCGCGCCGCTGCGCGAGACGCCGGGGACCAGCGCCGCCGCCTGCGCGACGCCGATCGAGACCGCGCGGCCGAGCGTCATCTGATCGAGCTGCCGGCTCTTGCGCCCGGCGCGGAGCGGCGCGCGCAGGTTCTCCTCGGCCCATTTGTCGAGCAATTTCCCGATGATCGCTCCGGGGATGGCCGAGATGACCAGGCACCAGAAGAGCCTGCGGTCGGTGTCGCTGCCGCGCCCGAGCGCCGCCGAGATCAGCCGGATCCAGTCGCGCCAGAAGACGGCGAGCACCGCCGCCAGCGTGCCCCAGTGCAGCGCGACGTCGAACGCCAGCCCCGGGTCTTCCCATCCCATCGCCCACGGCAGGAGCGTCAGGTGCGCGCTCGAGGAGATCGGCAGGAACTCGGCGAGCCCCTGCACGATGCCGTAGACGAGGGCTTGCCAGACGGGCATCGGGGTTCTTTACGTTCCTTCTTCCCAGCTGGCGAGGTACTTTTCCT
>VBLM01000619.1 GCA_005879095.1 Deltaproteobacteria bacterium | reverse complement strand
CTGCCGATCAAGGCCGCCGCGGGCAGCGTCAAGACCCGCCACAGCGTGATCACCAAGCTGCTGGCGAAGAAGGAGACGCTGGCCGCGCAGATCTACGACCGCGTCCGTTACCGGGTCGTGACCGCCGACCGCGAGCACGTGCTGCCTGTCCTCGTCCGGCTGTGCGACCTTCTCATACCCTTCAACTTCGTCGTGCCGGGGCAGACGCAGAACACGCTCATCTCCTTCCGCCGGCTGGTGCAGAACAACTCCGGCCTGCGCGCGCTCGCGCCGGAGCTGCAGGTCGGCCTGCACCTCGAGGAGCACGACCGTCGCACCGCCGCCGCCGCCGGCAAGAACGAGTTCTCCGGCGGATCGTACAAGGTCTTGAATTTCGTGGCGGATCTGCCCGTCCGGCTGCCGCGCGAATCGGTCGAGGCCGGCGACGGCCGTATCGCGTTCTGCATGGTCGAGCTTCAGCTCCTCGACGAGGAGACCGCCATCGCCAACGAGCACGGCGAAAACGCGCACTCCCGCTACAAAAAGCGACAGCTGCGCACCGTGCTGCGCCGCCTTTCCCGCGGCCTCGTCGTTCCTAAAGGCAGCAAAAAGTAAACACCGGGGCCGGCGCGACTTGTGACCGCGCGCGGCGTTCGGGCACCGTGGCAGCATGCGCACCAGTCACCGCGCGTTCGTCGAAAGCTGGCTGAAACGGCGGGCGCGGACCGCGTCGGCGCCGCAGCTCGCGACCGAGGCGCTGGCGGCGGTGTGGGCGCGGTCGCAGCGATCGTTCTCCGAGCTGGCGCTGCAGGCGCTCGCGCGGTGCGCTCTCGACGCTGCGACGAAGGACTTTCCCTTGCTCGCCGACGTCCGCGTGACGCCGCGCGGATTCGAGCTGGGCGCGGCGGCCGACACGCCGCCCGACAATCTGCTCGCCGCACTCGGCGGGCTGCTGGTCGAGATCCTCGCTCTGGTGGAAGAGATTTCCGGCGCGATCCTGGCCCCGGCGCTGGAGGCCGAATTGCTCCGCGTCGCCGGCGGCCGGCGCACTCCGTTGGGCGTGAGGCCCATCCAGGCCGGATGACCCAGAAAAAACGCCGGCAGCTCGAGCTGGGGTTCTCGGCCCAGGGCCTGCGAACGGCGGCGAAGGCAGCCCCGCGCGAGCTGCGTGTCGAGGCTGGCGATCATCTCGATCTCGGTTACGCGCGGTTGCGCCAACTGTACGAGCTGGGAAAGCTGCTCGGCGCCGCCGAAGGGTCCGTCTTCGCGCCCGATGCGCTCCGTTGCCTGGGCAGGACCGTGCCGCTGCGGGTAGCGATGCTCGTCGAGACGGCCGGCGGCGCCGCGCATACGGTCGCCGTGCGCGCGCCCGGCGTGGACGATGCCGAGGTCGATGTGGCCTCGGCCCATGCGCGCACCTGCGTCGCGCGGCTCGCCGGCGTGCCGTCGCTCGAGCAGGGCCGCTTGCGCGTCGACGAAGCGCCGCTTCCGACAGCGACGAAACCGGGCGCGCCGGGCCGCAGCCCGTTCGCCGCGGTCCCGCTGGTGCTCGAGCGACGGACGGTCCGCGGCGCACTCTACGTTCGCGGCGCCAAGGCGCTGGGCGAGGCTGACCTCGCCTTTCTTTCCGCAGCCGCCGACCAGATCTCGCTGGCATGGGATCGTCACGCGGCATGGCAGCGCGAGGTCCAGCTGCGCGAGCGGGCCGAGGCCCTCGATCGGGCGCAGAAGGAGCTGGTCGCGGTCGTCTCGCACGACCTGCGCAATCCGCTCGGCGCGGTGCTGCTCGGCATTTCCACCCTGCGCCGCTGGCCGCACCTCGACGCCGGCAAGGTCCGGGAAAATCTCGAGTCCATGCAGCGCGCGGCCGAGCGCGCCTCGAAGCTGGTGCACGACCTGCTCGACGTGGCGCGCCTCGACGCCGGCCATCTGCAGCTCGACCTGGCGGGCGAGGAGATGGGCGACGTCCTGCGCGAAGCAGCCGAGCTGATGCAGCCGCTGCTCGCCGATCGCGGCCTCGTCTGCGAGACGCAGGCCGAGGACGGTCTGCCGCCGGTGTTCGCCGACCGCGAGCGGATCCTGCAGGTCCTCTCCAACCTGATCGGCAACGCCCGCAAGTTCGCCCGCGAGGGCTCGACGGTCTCGGTCGCGGCCTGGCAGGAGGACGGCGAGGCCCGCTGCTGCGTGTCCGACGAGGGCGCGGGCATCGCTCCGCAGGACCTGCCGCGCGTCTTCGATCGCTATTTCCAAGGCGAGCACGGCCCGACCGCCCACGGCGCCGGCCTCGGCCTCTCGATCGCCCGCGGCATCGTCGAGGCCCACGGCGGCCGCATCTGGGTGGAGAGCGAGCAGGGCCGCTACAGCCGCTTCTTCTTCACGCTGCCGTTCGCGCCTTGACGAACGCCGGAACTTCGCGGTACTCGCACCGTCCCCCGGCACCGTAGCCAAGTTGGTAAGGCAAGGGACTGCAAATCCCTCATACCCCGGTTCGAATCCGGGCGGTGCCTCCACCGTCCGCGGGCTTGCGGAAGGTGAACCGGTCGTGGACCACGTAGCTCGTGGCTGCGTTCGCGGCGACGAGGAGCGCCTGCGCCACCAGTGGATGGAGATGCAGGCCCTGCACCAGGAGCGGCAAGAGCGGCAGGTTGACGGCGAAGAAGATCCAGTACACCGCCGAAAAGCGCACCAGCGTGGCAAAGAACGGCCCGTGGGTCCCGAAGACGATCCAGCGCTGGCAGAGGAACGCGTTCAACACCGCCAGCACGTGCGCCGGCAGCACCGCCCAGAGGTAGTGCACGCCGAGACGGCGCGTGACCCAGTAGAAAAACGCGAACGCGCCATACCCGAACGCGGTGTTCCATGCGCCCACCAGCACGAAGCGCAGCGGCCGTCCGGATCGGCCCTTGAGGAATTGCACGCGCGTACCATCGCACGGTGACTTAGCGCTTGGAAGCACGGGCATTTCATGGCATCGAAGCCTCGATGGAAATGAAGTTGTCGGACTACGTGGTGGAATGTGTGCGCCGCGCCGGCGTGCGCCACGTCTTCCTAGTGCCGGGCGGCGGCGCGATGCACCTCAACGACTCGCTGGGAAAGAGCGAGCTGCGGCTGGTGCACAACCTCCACGAGCAGGCTTCGGCGATCGCATGCGAAGCTTACGCCAAGGTGACCGACGGACTCGGCGCGGCCTTCGTCACCACCGGCCCCGGCGGGACCAACGCCGTCACCGGAGTGGCCGGCGCGTGGCTCGACTCGACCCCGACGGTGTTCGTCTCCGGCCAGGTCAAGCGCGCGGATCTCAAGGGCAATACCGGCGTCCGCTCGGTGGGCGCGCAGGAAGTCGACATCGTCTCGATCGTGAAGTCGATCACCAAGTACGCTCTCACCATCACCGAGCCGGAATCGATCCGCTACCACATGGAGAAGGCGCTCCATCTCGCGTCGTCCGGGCGGCCGGGTCCGGTGTGGATCGACGTGCCGCTCGACGTGCAGGCGGCGAAGATCGACCCGGAGACGCAGCGCGGATTCGATCCGGCCGAGCTGGGCGCGCCGGCGAATCGGCGGGAGCTGGAACGGCAGGTGGCCGAGACCATCCGATTTCTGGAGAAGTCGGAGCGGCCGATTCTCCTCCTCGGCAACGGCGTCCGTCTCGGGCGCGGCCAGCGCGAGATGCGGAAGGTGATCGGGCAGCTCGGCATCCCGGTGCTGCTGACCTGGCTCGGCATCGACCTGCTGCCGGACGATCATCCGCTCTACGCCGGCCGTCCGGGAGCAGTGGCGCCGCGGGGCGCGAACTTCGCCGTGCAGAACTCGGATTTCCTTCTTTCG
>VBLM01000104.1 GCA_005879095.1 Deltaproteobacteria bacterium | reverse complement strand
ATCCTTCCCGCTCGCTGCGGCAATTCCTGTACGCGGAGCCGTCGATCGAAGCCGAGAAGCGGCTGACGGCCACCGAGGTGTGTCAGCCGGTGATGGCATCGCTGGGGCTCGCGCTGGACGCGCTTCTGAAGCGGATGGGCGTCAAGGCGGACTTCACGCTCGGCCATAGCCTCGGCGAGTTCGCGGCAGCCGCGGCAGCCGGCGTGCTCAGCCCGGAAGATTGCGTGCGGCTCGTCCAGCGGCGCGGCGAGGCGATGGTTGCGCTGAGGCTTTCCGATCCGGGCGCGATGGCTTCGGCGGCCTCCGCGTCGTCGTCGCCAACCTGAATCATCCCAGGCAGACGGTCATCTCGGGGACGACTCCTGGTGTACGGATTGCATCGGAGCGATTGTCTGCTCAAGGCATACAAGTTACGGCGCTCGACGTCTCGCATGCGTTCCACTCGCCGCTGATGGAGGGCATCGCTCCGGCGATGCGCGAGTTGGTCGCTCAGCAACCGGTGGCGGCTGGGGAAAGCACGGTCGTGAGCGCCATCACCGGCGCGCCATATCCGGACGATCCGCGCGAGATCTGGGTCCGTCACGCGACCGCGCCGGTGGACTTCGTCACCGCGCTGCGCAAGGCCGTTGACCTCGGCGCGCGCGTGTTCGTGCAGGTCGGCGCCGGCGGCGTGCTCACCGCCTTCGTCAAGGCGACGCTGCCCGAAGAGCAGCGCCTGGTGAGCGTCGCGCTCGCCAGCCGCGACGACGACGGTCTGGCCCAGCTTTCCATCGCCGTCGGCCAGCTGTGGACCGCCGGCGTTCCGCTCGATACCATGGCGCTGTACGAGGGCCGCGATGCGGAGCTCGTCACGCTTCCTCCCACTCCGCTCGATACCCAGCCATACTGGGCGGTCGAGCGCCCGAAGACGCCGCTGGAGCCGCTGCGCATGAGCAACGAGGAGAACGTCGATCCGCTGGTGGCGCTGTTCCGCGAGCAGGTCGCGCTGATGCAGGAGCAGGCGAGAATGCTGGAAGAGAGAGGCCTGAAGAGGCCTCAGGCTTCAGGCGTCAGGCCTCAGGCGGTCCCGACGCCAAAGCCGGCGCCGGCGATTGCCGTTCCGCCGCCGCAGAAGATGGAGTCGACGAAAGTTGCGAAGACAATCATTTCTTCGGTGGCGCGGATCAGCGCGTTCCCGGCGGAAGCGATCAAGCCGGCGCAGACGCTGGTCGGCGATCTCGGATTCGATTCGCTGATGACCGTCGAGCTCGACACCGACATCGGCAAGGCCTTCCCCGGCCTCGGCGCGCTGCCGCGCAGCCTGCTCGGGACGCAGACCACGGTGCAGGACGTGATCGATCACGTCTCGCGCGCCCTTTCCTCTCCGCCGCTGCCCACCATCTCGGCGGCGCTGGGCGCGGTCGCGAGCGAAGGGCCGGAGCTACTCCGCTTCTCGCCCGTCGCCGTCGAGGTGAAGCTCGCGACGACGCCGCCGGCCGAGAGCCCGCTGCCGCGGACCATCGCACTCACCCGCGATACGCACGGCGTCGCCGAGGCCCTGACGAAGCTGCTCGAAAAGGCCGGCACCCGGGTCGTGGAGTCGCCGGCGCAGGCGGGAGGCGTGATCCATCTCGCGCTCGATCGGCCCGATCTGCTCGCCGCGCACCGGCTGGCCCGATCACAGGTCGAGGGCGGCACGTTCGTGGTGGCGACCGCGCAGGGGGACGACCCGGGCCTGAATGCAGCGATCGCCGGCTATGTGAAGTCGCTCGCGCGCGAGCGCACCGAAGAGCTGGTCAAGCACATCTCGCTGCGCCTCGAAGATGGGCCGGCGGCGATGGCGCAGGCCATCTTCGACGAATTGCGTTCCGGCAACGCCACGCCGGAGGCTTCCTGGATCGGCGGGAAACGTTACGAGACTGACCTGCAGCCGGCGCCGTCGGGCGAGCCGATCCAGATCGGCGCGAACGACGTCGTGCTCGTCACCGGCGGCACGCGAGGAGTCGGGCTCAAGATTGCGCAGGCGCTCGCGCGCAAGGGCGCGAAAGTCGTCGTCGCGGGTCGCGCTCCGCCGGCGGACGCATCCTTGACGTTCGCGCAGTGGGACGTGACGAAGCTCCCGGGCAACGCGCTCGACGAGGCGCGCAGCAAGTTCGGCGGATTCACGGTCCTGGTGCACGCGGCGGGCGTCACCGAGGACGCGCCGGTCGCGGAGACCGACGATGCTTCCGTCGAGCGCGTGCTCGCGCCGAAAGTGACCGGACTGCAAGTCGCGCTCGGCGTGACACGGCAGGACCCGCTGCGCCTCGTCGTCGGCATCTCGAGCTGGGCCGGCCGATTCGGCAATGCAGCCCAGGCTTCGTATGCCGCGGCCAACGCCGCGTTGTCGGCCGAGCTGGCCGCGCTCACGCGCGTTCCCGCGCTCTCGCTCGAGTACCCGCCCTGGGACGGCACCGCGATGGTGGCGAAGATTCCGCCGCTCGTGCGCGTTGCCCTCGCCGAGCAGGGCGTGCCCTTCATCGACGACGCCTCCGGTCTCGCAGCGTTCGAAGAGGCCTTGAGATCGGGCGCGCAGGGCGCGGTCCTGCTCGCGCACGGCCGGCCGGTGCGGCGCGCAGAGCACAAGGTGCAGCTGGCCGTCTCGCGCGGCGAGCACATGTATCTCGACGATCACCAGCTCGCCGGCCAGCCGGTGCTGCCGCTGGCGGCGGCGCTCGACCTGGTCGCGCACGCTGCCGTCGAGGCCACCAGCCAGCAGGGCGCGCCGCTGCTGGTGCGCGACTTCAGGCTCAAGCAACCGGTGAGGATTCCGGACGCGGCGCAGTTCACCGTCTCGGTCAGCGGCGAGCGTGAGCTGGCCGTCGCGCTCTCCTCAACGCCGGCCGGCGCGAGGCGCGCTTTCTCGCGCGCGCCGGCGTACACCGCCTTTGCCACGCCGGGCGCCGAGGTCGGGACTGCGCTCGGCTCGGCCCTTCCCGCTCCGGCGGCTTCGGCGAAGGCCGACCTGCCGATGTCGTTGGACGAATTCTATAGCGGGTATACTTTCCACGGCCCGCGCATGCGCGGGATCCTCGGCATCGAGCAGATCACGCCGCAGGGGATCGTCGGCCTGGTCCGCACCAGCACGCCGAAGGATTGGATCCGCAATCCAGCGCGCAGCTCGTGGACGGTCGATCCGCTCGCGCTCGACGGCGCCTTCCAGCTGGCCGCCTACTGGGCCTGGACGCATCTGCAGCGCGCGGGGTTCCCGATCGGGATCGAGGAGTACGTCCAGCTCGAGCCGCTCGGCGATGGGCCGCTGCGCGCGACCCTGGCAAGTCCGCGGGACCATCGTGCTCCAGTCGCGCGACGGCCGCGTCGTCGCGGTCGCGCGCGGCGTCACCGGCGAGTTCAAGCATCGCGACCCGCGTTTTCTCATCGGCCGCACCGCGAAGCCGGCCGCGCTTGCTGTCGACAAGCCGCTCGCGCTCGACGAAGCCACGTACCGGATCGAGCAGTTCCCCGAAGTGCAGGAGCTGGAGCAGCGCATCGGTCTGGCGGCAGCGTTCGGCTTGAAGAATCCGTACTTCAACGTCCACGAGCGCGTCACCAACGACACCTCGGTCATCGGCGGCCGCACGATGATCAACTGGTCCTCGTACAACTATCTCGGCCTCTCCGGCGACCCGGCCGTGTCTCGCGCTGCGCAGGCGGCCATCGAGCGCTACGGCACCAGCGTCTCCGCGTCGCGCGTGGCCAGTGGAGAAAAGCCGCTGCACCGCGAGCTGGAGCAGGAGCTGGCCGCGTTCCTCGGCACCGACGACGCGGTGGTGATGGTCTCCGGGCACGGCGTGTTCGTCACCGTGATCGGCCACATCGTCGGCGACGGCGATCTGATCCTGCACGACTCACTGGCGCACGACTGCATTCTCGGCGGCGCTCGTCTGTCCGGCGCCAAGCGGCGGCCGTTCCCGCACAACGACTGGCAGAATCTCGAGAAGCAGCTGCAGCAGCTGCGGCCGCACTACAAGCGCGTCCTGATCGCGGTCGAGGGCGTGTACTCGATGGACGGCGACATCTGCCCGTTGCCGAAGTATATCGAGTTGAAAAAGAAGTACGGCGCGCTGCTGCTGGTGGACGAGGCCCACTCCATCGGCGTGCTGGGCGAGACCGGGCGCGGGGTGGGCGAGCACTTCCACGTCGATCGCGCGGACGTCGATCTGTGGATGGGCACCATGTCGAAGTCGCTCGCCTCGTGCGGCGGGTACGTCGCGGGATCGAAGGCGCTCGTGCAGTACCTCAAGTACACGGCGCCGGGGTTCATCTACAGCGTCGGAATTTCTCCGGCCAACGCGGGCGCGGCGCTGGAGGCGCTGCGGCAGCTCAAGGCGCATCCCGAGAAGGTGCGGCGGCTGCACGAGCGCGCGCGGCTGTTCCTCAAGCTCGCCCGCGAAAAAGGGATCGACACCGGCTTCTCGGAAGGCAGCGCGGTGGTGCCCGCCATCCTCGGCAACTCGTTGCACGCGCTGCAAGTCAGCGACGGGCTCAAGCAGCGCGGGATCAACGTGCAGCCGATCCTCTATCCGGCGGTCGAGGAGACCGCGGCGCGGCTGCGCTTCTTCTGCACCGCGACGCACACCGAGCAGCAGATCCGCGAGACGATCGAGATCCTCGCCGAAGAGATCAAGCGG
>VBLM01000618.1 GCA_005879095.1 Deltaproteobacteria bacterium | reverse complement strand
CCGATCGACCGCTTCCTGCAACTCCATGCTGACGGTCGAATCGTTGTCGATCTGCGTGATCACGTCGCCCTTCTTCACGCCGGCCTTGAACGCGGGCGTGTTGCGCAGCACTTTGCGCACCGTCAGGCGGTCGTCGATCATCGAGATCACGAACCCGAGCCCGCCGAACTCGCCGCGGGTCTGCACCTTCATTTCCTTGTAGACGTCGGGCTTCAAGAGCCACGAGTGCGGATCGAGCGTGGAGAGCATGCCGTTGATGGCGGCGTACTCGATCTCGCGCTGATCGGTCTGGGTGACGAGGTTGTCCTTCATGAACCCGAAAACCTCGTGCATTTTCAATGGGATCTGCCAGATGGAGTCGATGTCGCGGTAGTCGAAGTCCTTGGTCTGGTTGCCCACCGTGACGCGCACGTGCCCATCCGGAATGCTCGAGTTGGCGTGCGCGCAGCCGGCGGCCTGGGCGCGGTTGGTCTCGAGGATCCCGCCCTGCGGCGCGGCATTCGACGGTCCGACCAGCGCGGTGGTGCCCGGCTCCTTGTTGGCCGGCTTGTCGTCACACGGCGGGCCCCCGACTTCGACCATCACTTCCGCCACCTGCCGCTCGACCGCTTCGAGGCCGGCGGTGAACATCTCCTTCGGGTTGATCCGCGAGGGATCGACGTAGTTGTCCTTGATCTGCACGATCGTCTTGCGGAAGACGTCGAGGCTGGCGAGGTCGTAATTCTTGTCGGTCTTGGGATCGACCGCGGCCTGGGCTGCACGATTGTCGCCGGAGAGCGCGATCAGCGATGCGACGAGGGCGGCGGGAAACAGGACGAAACGAGCTTGCTTTCGCATGGGCGGCGGCTCTTTCAGCAGGCGGCGGACGAACTCAGATAGAGGATAGCCAGTGGGATCCGGACCAACAACAATGGGGCTCTCATGGGTATGCCGAAATTGCTCACCTTCGTACCACCGCATACCCCTTGGCGGTCAGCGCGCGGGTGAGGACGTCGATATGCTCGGGCCCGCGCGTCTCGAGCGTCAAAGCGATTTCGGTATCGCCGACCGCGCCCGAGAGAAATGCCCGATTGTGTACGACTTCCAAGACGTTAGCGCGCTCGGCCGCGACCGCCGCCAGCACGCCCGCGAGCATGCCGGGCCGATCGGGGACGCGGACCGAGAGCATGACGCGGCGCCCTTCTTTCACCAGGCCGCGCTCGATGATGCGGGAGATCAGGTTGACGTCGATGTTTCCGCCCGAAATCGCACACACTACCTTCGTCTGAGGCTTGAGCCCGGCGACCTTCTTCTGCAAGAGCGCGGCAGCGGGTGCGGCGCCGGCGCCTTCGGCGACGGTCTTTTCCCGCTCGATCAGGAGCAGGATCGCGTTGGCCACGTCCTCGTCGTCGACGCCGACGATCTCGTCTACGCACCGGCGAAAGAGAGGCAGCGTGCGCTCGCCCGCGCGCTTCACCGCGATGCCGTCCGCCAGCGTGGTCGCAGCCGGGATCAGGACCGGCCCGCCCGCGTCCAGCGCCGCGCGCATCTTGGGAAACAGCGAGCTCTCCACGCCGATCACGCGAACAGACGGTTTGAGCTCTTTCATCACCAGCGCCATGCCGCCGAGCCAGCCTCCGCCACCGATCGAGGCGACCAAAACTTCGATGTCCGGGACCTGCTCGAGGATTTCCAGCGCGGCCGTGCCCTGGCCGGCGATGATCGCGTCGTCGTCGAAGGCGTGGATGAAGACGTAACCGTGGCTCTGCTCCAGCTCGCGCGCCTTGCCGTACGCGTCGTCGTACGACATTCCGTGCAGGACGACCTCGGCTCCGTATTTGCGCGTCGCGACCACTTTCGAGAGCGGGGCCGCCTCGGGCATCACGATGGTCGCCCTGGTCCCCATCCGCATCGCGTTGTACGCAACCGCCTGCGCGTGATTTCCCGCGCTGGCCGCGACCACGCCCCGCGCGCGTTCGGCCGCGGTGAGCAGCGCGAATTTGTTGGCCGCGCCGCGCTCCTTGAACGAGCCGGTCCTTTGCAGGTTTTCCAGCTTGAAGTGGATCTGCGCGCCGCACATCTCGCTGAACGACTCGGAAAGCGGACAGGGCGTGACCGAGACGTTGCCGCGGATGCGGTCGCGTGCGGCCAGAACGTCCTTCACTGAAACCATGGAGGGCCGAGCCTTACGCCTCAGGGGGCGGGGGTCAAGGAGTTCTGTTCAATGGGCATAGGGAATTTCCGCCATGGGTTGTCAGAGAGCGGCACCGGACAGAACTTGGAGCGGTTGGGGGTGCGGATGGCGGCCAGGTCGAACGGGAAGGCAGGCGAGCGGCTCGCGCTGGTGGACGAGACGCAGGCCGATCGGCAGACCATCGAGATCTACGAGCTGGTCACGCGCAAGATGCGGATCGGCCGCGTCCCCTTGATTTTCAAGGCCCTGGCGGCCGAGAAGGCGCTCGTCCCCTGCTGGCAGGCGCTGCGGCCGGCGATCCGGGTGCGCGCATTCGAGGAGGCGGCCGACGACCTGCGCGTCAAGGCGGCGACCTTTGCCGTCGACCTCGGCTGTCCGCTGATCGAGACGCAACTGGAGTGGGCCGGGTACGACGTCGACGAGATCGACGAGATCCGCGGCCAGGTCGACATCTTCCACTACGCCGACGCGAAGTTGCTCATGGCGGCTGCCGCGCTGCTACAAGCGCTGAACGGCGGCGTCGGCGGGGCCAAGCGCGGCGCGCGCGCGGAGCAGCGGGTGCCGCGCGGCGTGCCGCAGGACATGGATCACATCGAGCTGGTGCCGGAGGAAGCGAACGGCAACCTCGCGAAATCGTTCAGGTCTATCCGGGCGCACCTGGGGCTCGGGATCGTCCCGGACGACTTTCGCGCCTTCGGGCGGTGGCCGAAGTACCTCGAGTTGGCCTGGGCCGACGCGCGCAAGCGGGACGCCGATCCCCGTGCCGTCGAGGCTCTGAAAGAGCTGGCGACGCAGGCGGACGAGGCGGCGCGACAGTTGCCGGTGCGGATGGCTGTTTCAGACGATACGCTGCGGGCGGCGGGCGCCGATCCGGCCCGTGTGCGCTCGCTGCTCGAGCGGTTCCACAAGGCGATGCCGGGGCTGGTCCTCGATCTCGCCTTGTTCAAGGTGCAGCTGGACGGCGCCGAGTCGGCCCGCGAGAGCCCCTTCCCGATCCGCTGGAAGTACATCTCGGCCGACGAGTACACGACGGTCGGGATCGACGATCAGGTCAAGCTGCGCAAGGGCGATCCGACTTCGCTCGATCTCGATCTCGACGAAGCCGCCGACGATCTCGCCCACTAGCGCACCTGCGCGACCTTGGCGCCGAAGAGGCGATCGACGGCGGCGAGGAGCTCGTCGTCCGGCCGCACGCGTGTGTTCTTCAGCGCGATCCGCGTCTCGGCCGTCCCCGGCAGGACGATCGACAACGCCGCGGTGCACGAACCGGGATATTTGCCGAACAACGTCTTCAACTCGGCCAGCTTTTCCGACGTGGCCTGCTCGGCGGACAGCTTGAGCTCGACGCGGGTGGCCTTCGCTGCCCGGACGTCGGCGAGCCGCTGCACCTCGTCGACCTTGATCTCCGGCGACGGCTCGGCGTTGTCCTGCTGCGCCTCGGCGCCGAACTTCTCCGCCATGCGCACGACGCCCTTGATCAGCACCGGCTCGTCGCCTTTCAGCAGCGACTCGTACCTCTGCACGATGTCGTCGTACATGACGAGATCGCGGGCGCCGGTCAGGTCCTCGAGCGAGGCGAAGGCGATCTTCTTGCCGGTCTTGGTCAGGCGCTCGCGCCAGCCCTGGACGATTCCGGCGACCGCGACTTTCTCGAAGCCTCTGGCGTTGGCGAGCGAGGCGCAGGTGTGCGTGGCGTAGCGCTTCACGTCTTCCGCGTACCGCGCGAGCGGGTGGCCGGTGATGTAGAAGCCGATGGCCTGCTTCTCGAGGGCGAGGCGCTCGCGCTCGCTCCACTCTTCCTTGCCGAAGACGCGCTCCTCGGGCGCAGCGTCGAGATTCGCCTTCGCGCCGCCGCCGAAGAGGCCGAACTGACCGGATTCACGGTCTTTTTGCGCGTTGATGCCCTGCTGCAACGCGGCCTCGATGCTCTCGAACAGCGCCTTGCGCGCCTTGCCGGTGAAGTCGAACGCGCCGGCCGCGACCAGCGCCTCCAGCGTCTTCTTGGTCACCTTGTGCGTGTCGATGCGCGCGCAGAAGTCGAACAATCCCGCGAACGGCTTCTTGCGCGCCGCGAGGATGGCGTCGATTGAATTCTCCCCCACACCCTTGATCGCGCCCAGACCGAACCGGATCAGCTGCTTGCCGGGTTTCTTGGGGTCCGGCGCGACGCCGAAGGCCAGGTCCGATTCGTTCACGTCGGGCTGCAACACGGTGATGCCGCTCGCGCGGGCCTCCGCGATGTGCGCGACCACCTTGTCGGTGTTGTCCTTCTCGCTGGTGAGCAGCGCGGCCATGAACTCGACCGGGTAATGAGCTTTAAGATATGCTGTCTGATAGGTAATCAATCCATAAGCTGCCGAGTGAGATTTATTGAAACCATATTCGGCAAACTTTTCCATTAAGTCGAATATCTCATTAGCGAGGCGGTCGTCAACGCCTTTGGCGCGGCAGCCTTCGACGAACCCGCCGCGCTCCTTGGCCATGACGTCGGCCTTTTTCTTGCCCATCGCGCGGCGGAGCAGGTCGGCGCGGCCGAGTGAATATCCGGCGAGCGTTTGCGCGATCTGCATCACCTGTTCCTGGTAGACGATGACGCCGTAGGTGTCGCGCAGGATGGGCTCGAGCAGGGCGTGCAGCACGGTCACCCGCTCGCGGCCGTGCTTGCGGTTGATGAAGACGTCGACCATGCCCGAGTCGAGCGGGCCCGGCCGGTAAAGGGCGCCGGCGGCGATGATGTCCTCGAAGACCGAGGGCTTGAGCTTCTTCACCATCTCGGTGAAGCCGCTCGATTCCATCTGGAAGATGCCGGCGGTATCGCCGCGCGAGATGATCTCGTAGGTCTTCTTGTCGTCGAGCGGCAGGAGCGCGATGTCGACCTTGTCCGGGACGCGCCGGTTGATCAGCTTCACCGCCTCGTCGATCACCGTCAGCGTGGTGAGGCCGAGGAAGTCGAACTTGACCAGTCCGGCGAGCTCGACCTCGTCCTTCGCGAATTGCGTGACCAGTTCGCCGTTCTGACCCTTGCAGAGCGGGACGTACTCCCAGAGCGGCTTCTCTCCGATGACCACGCCCGCCGCGTGCATGCCCGTCGACAGCGTCAGCCCCTCGAGCGCGCGGGCGAACTCGATGATCTGCTTGAAGACCGGCTTGTCCTCCTGGATCTGCCGCAGCTTCGGCTCGTGCTGCAGCGCCTTCTCGATGGTGGGCGGGTGGCCGTCGATCAGCGCCGGGATGTTCCGCGTCAGCTCGTTCACCTCGGCGAACGGCAGGCCCATCACGCGCGCGACGTCCTTGATCGCGCTCTTCGCCGAAAGCGCGCCGTAGGTGATGATCTGCGCGACGTTTTCCTTCCCGTACTTCTCGGTGACGTAGTTGATCACCTCGCCGCGCCGGTCCTGGCAGAAGTCGACGTCGAAGTCCGGCATCGAGATGCGCTCGGGATTGAGGAACCGCTCGAAGAGCAGGTTGTACGGGAGCGGATCGATGTCGGTGATGCGCAGGCTGTAGGCGACGAGCGATCCGGCGCCGGAGCCGCGGCCCGGCCCGACCGGGATGCCGTTGCTCTTCGCCCAGTTGATGAAGTCCTGGACGATGAGGAAGTAGCCGGAAAAGCCCATCTTGAGGATGACGGACAGTTCGCGTTCGAGCCG
>VBLM01000617.1 GCA_005879095.1 Deltaproteobacteria bacterium | reverse complement strand
ATTCCGGTGCCGCAGCCGGTGGCGGCGGCAGGACGCGCGGCCATCGATTTCTTCCAGCGCACGCTTTACGGACGCATCTTCGACATCGAGGTCAAAGGCCAGGCCAACGTGCCGCGGCACGCCCCGTTCCTGGTGGCGGCCAATCATGCCAGCCACCTCGACGTCGGGCTGGTCAAGATCGCGCTCGGCGAGGAGGGCAAGAAGCTCGCCTCGCTGGCGGCGCGCGATTACTTTTTCGATAATCCGTGGAAGCGCGCCTGGTTTGGAAACTTTACCAACCTGGTGCCGATCGAGCGGCGGGGCGGGCTGAAGGAGTCGCTGCAGACGGCGGTCCGCACGCTCGAGTACGGGTATCACCTCCTCATCTTTCCCGAAGGCACGCGCTCACCCGACGGCCGGCTGCAGGAGTTCAAGCCGGCCATCGCGTACTTGAGCTTCGCTGCCGGCGCCGACATCCTGCCGGTCTACCTGGAGGGAACGCACGACGCGATGCCCAAGGGATCGTTCGTGCCCGACCCGCGCAAGCGGCGCAAGCTCCTGGTGCGCATCGGGCCGCCGCTGCGACATGCGGAGCTGGTCGAGGCGACGCGCGGTCTTTCGCGTTCGGCCGCGCACAAGGAAGTGACGCGGCTGGTACGCGCCGCGGTCGAGGCGCTGCGCGACGGCGCGCCGCCGCCGCGCGTCCTCCAGCAGGGGACGCTGGTAGAGGCGCGGCGGTGAAACTGCTCGTCACCGGAGCGACCGGCTTTCTCGGCTCCACGCTGGTGCCGATGCTGGTCGAGGCCGGTCACGACGTGCGCGTGCTGGCGCGTTCCCCGGTGACGATTGCCGGCGTCGAGGTCGTCAAAGGCGACGTGCGCGATGCCGCCGCTGTCACCCGCGCGCTGGAAGGCCGCGAAGCGCTCTACCACCTCGCCGGCCTCGTCAGCCGCGATCCCGCCGACGCGCGCAAGATGTACGAGCTGCACGTCGACGGCACGCGCAATCTCTTGAAAGCCGCGGCCGGACTGCAGCGCATCGTGCTCGCCAGCTCGTCGGGCACCGTCGGCGTCTCGCGGACGCGGCGGGTGGCGACCGAAGAGGACGACTATCCGATCGAGACTGTCGGCCGCTGGCCTTATTACTTATCGAAAATTTATGAAGAGAAGATCGCCCTGCAGAGCGGGCTGCCGGTCGTCGTGCTCAATCCGTCGCTCCTGCTCGGCCCCGGCGATGCGCGAATGTCGTCGACGCAGGACGTCTTCCGTTTCCTGATGGGGCGCATTCCGGTGATGCCGCGCGGCGGAATCTCCTTCGTCGACGCGCGCGATGCGGCCCAGGCCTTCGTCGCCGCCTTGACCCGCGGCAACGTCGGCGAGCGCCACCTGCTCGGAGCGGCCAACTGGGACTTCACGGAATTTTTCGCGCGGCTCGGCCGCATCGCGCACAAGCCGCCGCCGCTCTTGCGCATGCCCTCGCGTCTGAAAGTGGCCGCTGCGCACCTGGCCGAACGCATCGCGCGCGAGCGCGGCCGCGAGCCGGACCTGCCCGCCAGCGACGTGGAGATGGGCGAGTGCTGGTTCTTCATCGACTCCACCAAGAGCGAACGGCTGCTCGGCTTCCGCCCGCGCGATCCGGTCGAGACGCTCGCCGATACCGTGCACTACGTGCGCGAGCACTTCATCGCCAAGCGCGCGTAATCCCAGTGCTCGCCTGTGCTGAGCATCGCAGTTGGGGGGTCCAGGGGGGAGCGAGCTCCACCCTGGTGGAGGCGCCGAAGGCGCCGGATCGACCTCGTTTACGCCAAGGCAATATGGTCAATTCAACTGGATCGTGGGGCTAGGAATGCTGCTCTATCTTTGCCGGCACGCACAGACGGCATCGAGCGCGGTCGATTCGTTCAACGGCCAGCGCGAGCTGCCGCTCACCGATCTCGGCCGCGAGCAGGCGCGCAAGCTCGGCGCGCGGCTGGCCTCCCTGAAATGGGCGGCAGTGTACCGATCGCCGCTCGACCGCACGCGCGAAACCGCGGAGCTGGTCGCGCCCGGATTCGATCACGTCATCCTGCCGGGATTGATCGAAATCAATTACG
>VBLM01000102.1 GCA_005879095.1 Deltaproteobacteria bacterium | reverse complement strand
TTCCGGCCGACGAGCACCAACGTTCCGTCTTCGTTGAGGCGTCCCAGATCGCCGGTGTGCAGCCAGCCCTCGGAGAGCACGGCTTTCGTCGCCTGAGGATCGTCGAGATAGCCGGCCATCACGTTCGGTCCCTTGGCCAGCACTTCGCCCACGCCTTCCGCGTCCGGATCGGCGATGCGGATCTCCACACCCGGCAGCGGCGGCCCGACCGTTCCCGCGCGCAGCTTGTTCTCCGGCATCGTCACCGCCAGGACCGGTGCTGCCTCGGTGAGGCCGTACCCCTCGGTGAGATCGAAGCCGAGCTCGTGGAACGCTTTTTGGACCTCCTCCGGCAGCGCGCTGCCGCCCGAAACCAGCAGCCGCAGGCGCCCGCCGAAGCGGTTGTGGATCGGCCAGAAGAGCAGCTTTCCGACGTTGAACGAAGTGCGGTTGCGCAGCTCGCCGTGCAGCGCCATCGCCGCTTCGATCGCTGCGCGCACCACGCGCGGCCGCGCCGAGAGCTCATGCGTCAGCCGCCGGTGCAGGAGTTGCCAGAGCGCGGGCACGGCGATCATCGCGTGCACCAGTCCGCTGTTCAAAGCTTCCGAGAGCCGGTCCGCGGTCAGCTCGTCGAGATACGTGATCTCGGCGCCGAGCATCAACGGCGTGAGAAGGCCGCAGGAAAATTCGAAGGTGTGATGCAGCGGCAGGACGCTGAGCACGCCCTCGCCGACGCGCAGATCGAAGAGCCCGGCGAGCTTCGCCGCCAGCGAGGCGAAGTTGCGATGCGTCAGCATCACGCCCTTGGGCTTGCCGGTCGTGCCGCTGGTGAAGAGCACCGAGGCGACTTCGTCCGCGCCGGCGCTCTTGCGCAAAGGCGGAAGGCCCGCGGCCGATGCGCCGCGCAACAACTCCGGCAACGACATGGTGCGTACGCCCGGGACCGGACCCAGTTTCTCCGCCACGCGCGGGCTCGCCACCAGCACCGCCGCTTTGGCCGCTGTCGCGCAATTCTGCACTTCGGATAGCGAGAGGCTCGTGTCGAGCGGGGCAGCGGCCGCGCCGGCCTTCAAAATGCCGAAATACGCCATCGCCCACTCGGGGCGGTTTTCCGACATGAGCAGTACGCGGTCGCCGGCCTTGATGCCGGCCGCCCGCAGTGCGTGCCCCGCTCGATCGGAAAAGTGCGCCAGCTCGTCGTACGTGACGCGATCGTCGCGCGTCCGCGCCAGTTCCGGCGCGTCGTCCTCGCCGGCATAGAAGCGCAGCGCGACGCGCGGTCCGAACGCGTGCACCGCGCCAGCGAGCAGCGCGAGCAGATCCTTGGGCTGCGCCACCTCGCGACGGAGCGCCTTGCTCTCCTCTTCCAGCCCCGGAAAGACCCATTCCTCGAGGCCCGCCATGTGGACCTCGAGCCAGTAATTGCGCCAGTCGATGGTCTCCGGGTCCCACGGCAGCCGGCGCCGATCCTCCTCGGTCAGCTGCGCCCACAGCGCGCGGGTGTGCGCGCACTGGAAGATGAACCGCTCGCCGGCGACGAACGGCAAGAAGAGCTCCCAGGTCATCTCCAGCTGCGCCAGCTGGCGATCGACGCCCTCCAGCGCCTGATCCGCGCGAGTCAGCAACGCGGTCCCCACCGGCGCGCCCCACTTGAGGCCGCGCTGCTCGATCAACTTTCGCAGGCCCTTCGCCGCCGCGCGGAAGAGCGGCGCGCTGGAAGCCTTGTACAGCTGCGCCGACGCCGGATACGGCTCGAGCCAGCTATCGAGCCACGTCTTGAACGCGCTGTGCTCGCCTTGATCGGTACGTTCGCGGAAGTAACGCCGTTTATACAAGGCGACGAGCTCGACCGCGCGCCGGACGTAGAACGGATTCACGTCGCCGGACGCGAGCTGGAAGACACGCTGCTCGAGCCGGTTGGCGCAGGCAGCGCCGGCCACGCCGAGGATTCCGGCAGCGACCAGATCGACCGGGATCAGATCGAGCACCAGCTTGTGGCCGGCGGGAAAGACGCGCTGCCCCTTGAGGCCCATGAATGCCAGCGGCGCGCTGGTCGTGAAGCCCTCGTTCCAGCCGGGAAACGGAAAACGCAGCGCGCTCTCGACGATGGCCGGCCGCACCAGCGCGTACTTGCAGCCGGTGGCGGCGATGGCCTGCTCACCCATCGCCTTGGTGTACGTGTACGTGTTCGGCCAGCCCCATGCCTGGGCGCGATCCATTCCGGCCTGCACCAGCTGCGCGCCGAGCCACAGCTTGCGCTCGCGTCCCGCAGCCAGCCGCAGCGCCTTTTCGTCCGCAGGATCGCGGCCTTCTTCTTCCAGCCGCTTCACCGCCGCCGCGCGGAACTGCGCCGCCAGCGCGTGGTCGTCGGCCTGCGCGCGCAGTCGCGCCACTACGGCATCGACGTCCTTCAATTCGCTGTCGACGGAAAACGGCGCGCTCTCGAGATCTTTTGGATAATGGCCGACCAGCGGCTCGTCCTCGAAGACCGGCCCTCGCCGCGCCCCGGCGACGAAACAGGTGGAGATGTGCACCAGCGTCGCGCCCGTCTTCTTGCACAGGTCGGCGGCGTTGCGGGCGCCCTCGGTGTTGACCGAGACCGCGATCTCCAGCGAGGGATTGAACGTCACCAGACCGGCGCAATTGATCACGCACGCCAGCTTTCCGGTCAGCTTCGCTACCTGTTCCGCGCTGAGGCCGAGCATCGGATCGGTGACGTCGCCCCCGACTGGCACGCACTTCTCTCTGACGAGGCCCTCGTCCAGCGATCGAAACGGCGGCGAGGTCGCGACCTTCTGGAAAAACCGATCCTCCGCCGTGCCGCCTGCGCGCGGCCGCACCAGCACATGGACCTTGCCGATCCCGGGATAGCGATCGAGCAGCATCGTCAGCGCGATCTTGCCGAGAAACCCGGTCACGCCGGTGATCATGATCTCCCGGCCGCCGAACGCCTTGGCGAGATCGATCGGCTCGCGCAACGCTTCCATTACATCCACCATCCGCTTGAATTGACGCAGGTACCTCGATGCGCACGCGGGCGATCCGGCGCCTTCGGCGCCTCCACCAGGGTGGAGCTCGCTCCCCCCTGGACCCCCCAAAAGCGATTGTCGCGAAGAATCAGCATCGACCTAAGGGTGCTCTTTGGCGGCGACGGAAGGCTTGGTGGCCGAGGCGCCGCCGTGCTCGGGCAGGAGCTTGGCTCCTTCGTCGGCGCTGAGCGCGACGTCGGTCATCACCATTGGCGGATGGTGCATCAACGTGATGTTCGCGTTGCGCCCCTGCCGGCCGCGGGCCATGTCGATCGCTTCCGCGAGCGTGTCGGCGCGCTCCCAGCCGAGCAATTGCGGCACGTGCGTATTCTCGGTGCCGACGGCGATGATCTGCCCCAGGTGCTGCCGGCCGTTCTCGCCCCAGTACCACATGTAGAACGGATGGGCGCCGTGGTACGCGTTGCCCTTCCGATACAGGTGCACGTACGAAGGATTTTGCGCGAATTCCTTTTCGTACTTCCGATGCAGCTCGAGCGCGTCGGTGGTTTCGGGCAAGAGCCGGTGGAAGAATTCGATGTAGCTCGGGTGCTGCACCGGATCGAACTCGTCCATGCACGGGTGGGTGACGATCAGCGTGCCGCCCTTTTTGATCAGCGGCACGCCGCGGTTCATGTTGAAGAAGTAGCCGCAGGCCATCACCTGCACCAGCAGCGGGTTGAGCACCGAACCGACGTTGTAAGGACTGATGTAAGGGATTCCGGCGATGAGCACGTCCGCCTGGCCGCGCACTTTGACGAAGAGCTGGCGCCGGCAGACTTGCAGGATCTTTTCGTGCGCCAGTTCGGTGCGCCCGGCAGCGCAGGCGATCAATCCGTACGCCGCCGGCACTTTGTGAAAAATGTTTTGCCGCAGCGCGCGCGGCGTTTTGCTCAACGTCCAGCGCAGACCCTCGAGCGCGAGCCGATTCGAACATCTTGTTGTTGAGCGCGGTCTCGATGTGGAAGACGTCCACGTGCTGATCGATGACGCGTCCGATCCGATCGACTGATGAGTGCAGCTCGGAGTGCTTCGGCTCCATGTAGGATGCGCTCTTGCGAATTGCCTGCGGATTGTGGTGCGCCTTCAAGCCCAAGTAATCGGTGAGGCCGGTTCCCACTGACTTGTGACCGCCGTCCATCGGGACGAAATTCACGTTCAGGTAGATGACCAGATCGGCTTCGGTCGCCTTGCGCGAGATGCGCACCTTTTCGCCGGTCTCGGTGGTGCCGATCTCGACGATTCCGCCCGGCTCCTCCGCGTCGTGGTTGGTATATTTCTCCGGGTAATAGTCGGCGAAGATGCGCGCGCCCACCATGCGCTTCATCTCGGCTTCGGTCATGCGGCGGTGAAGCGCGTTGGCGATCAAAAGATGTACGTCGTCGACGCCGGAATCTGCCAGCAGCTGCAGCACGATCTCCAGCATCATCTGCCGCACGTCCGGCGTGCGCATCGGCGGCAGCGGCAGCGAGATGTCGTCGATGGCGATCAGCACCCGCATCCCCGGCCGCAGCTGCGCGTGCAGCGGGTCGCACCCCTCGGGATGGTTGATGGCCCAGCGGATGGCGGCGCGCCAGTTGGCCAGCTCTTCCACCGGCGGATTGGGAAAGACGATCCGCGTTCCGACCGGGACCTCCTCGAGGAGGACCTCGGTGTCGGAGAAGAGCATGCGCGGCGGGGATCGCTTGTCCTGGATGACGACCTGCGAATCCTCGTCGTAGCTCTGGCGGAGCCGGTCTAACGAGCGCATCGGACCGGCACTTTTACCCGAATGGAGGCGGTTGAGCTAGAAGCGGCGGACCAGGCCGGCGCCCAGTGGACTTGCGTACGGCGAGCAGGAAGTGCATCGCGGGATGTTTACGCCAATTTCTTCGTGAAGCGGAAGGATGCGAGCAGCACCAGCACCACCAGGATCGCTGCCATCCACGTCAGCTCGCCGGTGACGTCAGCCATGCCACTGCCCTTCAAGACGATGCCGCGGACGATGCGCAGAAAATGCGTCAGCGGCAGGCACTGCGAGAGCAGTTGCGCCGGGCGCGGCATGGCCTCCCAGGGAAACATGAATCCGGAGAGGAGGATGTTGGGCAGGAAGAAGAAGAAACTCATCTGCATCGCTTGCTGCTGTGTCTGCGCCAGCGTGGAGAAGAAGAGCCCGAGCGCGAGGTTCGCGGCGATGAAGACGAAGGCCAGCAAATATAAAAGTGCCAGCTAGCCGACGAACGGCACGCCGAACGCCCAGTGCCCGAAGAGGAGGATCAGCGTCATCTGCACGTAGCCCATCGCCACGTAGGGGGCGATCTTTCCGACGATCAGCTCGCCGCGCCGGAGCGGTGACACGATCAGCTGCTCCAGCGTGCCGCGCTCCCGCTCGCGGGCGATGGCCATCGAGGTCAGCATCACCATCGTCATCGTCAGGATCACGCCGACCAGGCCGGGAACGACGTAGATGGCGGTCTTGAGATCGGGGTTGTACCAGGTGGCGGTCTCCACCGAGATCGTGCCGGCCGGGAATCGCCGTGCGAGCAGCTGCACCGATCGCGCCTGGGCGAGTCCGGCGGCGGTGTTGACCGCGCTCGCCACCGTCTGCGGATCGCTGCCGTCCACGACCAGTTGCAGCGCCGCGCCGCGACCGCGCACCAGATCGCTCGCGTATCCGGACGGCACCACCAGCGCGACGTGCGCCGATCCGCTGCGCAGCGCGCGCGAGATCTCCTCGTAGCCGCGCACCTCGCCGACCAGATCGTAGAAGCCGGTCGCCTGCATGCCGGCGGCGAAATCGCGCGACTGCGCGCTGCGGTCCTGGTCGTAAACCACCGTCGGAATGTGGCGCACGTCAGTGTCGATGGCGTACCCGAAGAGCATCAGCTGCACGACCGGCAGCGCGACCATCATCGCCAGCGTCAGCCGGTCGCGGCGAAGCTGCAGCAATTCCTTCAGCGCGATCGACCACAGCCGCGAGAAGGTCGCTCTCATGCGGCGCGCGCGTCGTGCCGGACCATCGACACGAACGCGTCCTCCACCGTCACCCGGGCCGGCCGCACCGAGCGCACCGCGCCGCCCAGCACGCGCCGGGCCAGCGCTTCCGGATCGGCGCCGCGCAGTGTCGCCAGCCGCATGGTGTGGCCGTAATGCGCGACTTCGTCCACCTCGGGCAGACCGCGCAGCTTCTCGGCCGCTGCGGGCGCGTCGTCGACCGAAAGCTCGGCCACCTTCAGGCCGCGACGCTCGACGATCTCGTCCGGCGTCCCGATGTCGAGGACCGAACCGCGGAAAATGAACGCCAGCCGGTGACAGCGCTCCGCTTCGTCCATGTAGTGCGTCGTCACCAGCACCGTGGTGCCGACGGCGGCGAGCCGGTGAATCTGCTCCCAGAACTCGCGGCGGCTGACCGGGTCGACGCCGGCGGTCGGCTCGTCGAGGAAGAGCAGCGGCGGCTGGTGGATGGTGGCGCAGGCCAGCGCGACCCGCTGCTTCCAGCCGCCCGAGAGAGTACCGGCGATCTGATCGCGGCGTTGCTGCAGGCCGGTCGCGTCCAGCACCGACTCGATGCGCTGCTGCCGGGAAGCGAACGGCACGCCGTAGAGTCCGGCGTAGAAGCGGAGATTTTCGAAGACGGTCAGATCTTCGTAGAGCGAAAACCGCTGCGTCATGTAGCCGATGCGCTCCTTGACCCGCTCCGGATCGCGCGTGATGTCGTAGCCGACCACGGTGCCGGTGCCGCCGGAGGGATCGAGGATGCCGCAGAGCATGCGGATGGTCGTGCTCTTGCCGGCGCCGTTGGGGCCGAGGACGCCGAAGATTTCGCCGCGCCGCACCTCGAGCGTGACGTCGGCGACCGCGACCAGATCGCCGAAGCGGCGCGAGAGATGTTCGGTGCGAACGATCACTTCCGGGAAGGTCATCGCTTCGCCTCCGCCTCGCGGGTGAATTCCGCGAACGCCGGTACGCCCGCGTGCAATTTTTCCGAAGGATCGTCGAGATCGATCCGCACCCGCACCACGAGGTTCGGCCGCTCCTTCTCGCTGAAGAGGTAGCGGGGGGTGAACTCGAGGTTGCGGCCGACCATCTCGACCACGCCGCGGAAGCGATCGCTCGCCGCGTCGACGCGCACCTGCGCCGCCGTTCCAGGGCGCACGCCGGCGAGCTCGCCCTGCGGTACGAAGACGTCGGCGTACGGCCGCCGCGTCTCGCCCAGCGTGGCCACCGGCGTGCCCGGTTGCACCACTTCGCCCGGCTCGACGTGCGTGTCGAGCACCTCGCCGGCGATCTCCGAGCGCAGCACGAATCGCGAGAGCCGCGCGTCCTCGGCGTCGAGCGCAGCGTGCGTCTGCGACGACCGCGCCAGCGCCGCCTTGACCTCTTGCGATCGGGCCCCGGCTTTCAGCGCCGCCACCCGTTCCTCGGCAGCCTGCCGCTCCGCTCTGGCGCGCTCATACTGGCCGGCGAGGTCGTCGACCTGCGACGGCGGCACCGTGCCGTCGGCGCGCAGCTTGCGGATGCGATCGAGCGAGTCTTTCAAAGTGTCTTCGGCCGCCCTCGCGCCGCGCAGCTGCGCCTCCGCCGCACGCACGTCCTCGCCGCGCGCGCCGGCTTTCAAGAGCTCGAGCTGCGCGTCGGCAGCCCTGGCTTCCGCCGCCTTGGCTTCGCGCTGCGGACGCTCCATCGAATCGTCGAGCGCCGCCAGCACCTGCCCCGCTGCCGATCGCTCGCCGCGTCGACGCGCACCTGCGCCGCCGTTCCAGGGCGCACGCCGGCGAGCTCGCCCTGCGGTACGAAGACGTCGGCGTACGGCCGCCGCGTCTCGCCCAGCGTGGCCACCGGCGTGCCCGGTTGCACCACTTCGCCCGGCTCGACGTGCGTGTCGAGCACCTCGCCGGCGATCTCCGAGCGCAGCACGAATCGCGAGAGCCGCGCGTCCTCGGCGTCGAGCGCAGCGTGCGTCTGCGACGACCGCGCCAGCGCCGCCTTGACCTCTTGCGATCGGGCCCCGGCTTTCAGCGCCGCCACCCGTTCCTCGGCAGCCTGCCGCTCCGCTCTGGCGCGCTCATACTGGCCGGCGAGGTCGTCGACCTGCGACGGCGGCACCGTGCCGTCGGCGCGCAGCTTGCGGATGCGATCGAGCGAGTCTTTCAAAGTGTCTTCGGCCGCCCTCGCGCCGCGCAGCTGCGCCTCCGCCGCACGCACGTCCTCGCCGCGCGCGCCGGCTTTCAAGAGCTCGAGCTGCGCGTCGGCAGCCCTGGCTTCCGCCGCCTTGGCTTCGCGCTGCGGACGCTCCATCGAATCGTCGAGCGCCGCCAGCACCTGCCCCGCTGCCATCCGCTCGCCGCGGCGCACTTTCAGCTCGCGCACGCGCCCCGGCACTTCGAACGAGAGCACGCGTTCGTGCAGCTCGACGATGCCCTGGTACTCGCGCCGCTGCGCGTTCTCGCCGCGCGCGCACGCCAGCACCGCGGCCAGCAGCAGCGGTCTCATCGGAGCCTCGCGGTCAGGTAATGCTGCAGCGCCGGGGCTACCAGCTCGATGACCCGATCCTCGTCGAGCGACGCGAGCGGCTCGATGCGCAGGATGTGCCGCGCGAGAAACACGCCCATCATGTGGCTCGCCACCAGCTCGCCGCGCAGCGCCGCATCGCGGCCGGGCAGGTGACGCCGCAAAAGCGCGATGGCGCTGGCCTCGACCGCCCGGCGCAGCATGGCCGCCGCCTCCGCGTTGGTCACCGACGAGCGGAGCAGCGACAACACCGTCTGCGCGCGATCGTGGAAGACGCGCTTCAGATAGAAGGTCGCGATGCGGCGGCCGAGCGTCGAGCGGTCGCCGCTCAGCACCTCCTCCAGCTCGGCCGGATCGAACGGCAGCTCGAGGCTGTGGGCAAAGAGCTCGGCCTTGGAGCCGAAGAAGTGCATCACCAGGCCGGGATCGACGCCGGCCCGCGCCGCCACCGCGCGGACGCTGGTGCCGTCGTACCCCTTGCCGGCGAACAGCGTGCGTGCGGTGCGCAGGATCGCTTCGCGCGAGCCGCTCTCGCCGGGCCGTCTTCCGGTTCGCGCAGAATTCAACATGCGTTGAATTCTACGCGCGTTGAATTCCCGGTCAAGCGTTACGGCTTGATCGCTCGCAGCGTGCCGGCTACGCCGTCGGCGACGTAGACGTTCCCGTCCGCGCCTCGCGTCATCCCCAGCGGGACCTCGAAGGACGAGGTCCGCGCCGGCCCGTCGCCGGCGCCCATCTGGCCGCTGCCCGCCCAGGTCTGCACCCGCGTGGTGGCCGCGTTGGTCCCCGGCGTCACCATGCGGATGCGCTGGTTGGCGGAGTCGGCCACCAACACCGAGGTCCCGAACCACAGCAGCCCCGCCTGCGGCTGCAGCATCGCGCTCGTTCCGGGCCCGTCGGCGAAACCGATGCCGCCTGCCACCAGCGTGGTGATGGTGTGCGCCGGATCGCAGCCGATCACCTTCAGCTTCCCGGTCGAGCTGGCGAGGAAGAATACCCGTCCGTCGGGTGAGGGCGCCACCGCCACCGCGGTCGGGTAGTAGAACGTCGCGGTCGCAGCCGGTCCGTCCCGGTCGTCGCCCCAGTGCGTGATGGCAAGCGTCGTCACCGCCCGCGTGTTCACGTCGAGCACGCGGATGGCCATGTTCGCCGAGTCGGCGATGACGATGTGCGTGGCGTCGAGCCACGCCATCCCCATTGGATCGTTGAAGCGCGCGGCCGGTCCGATTCCGTCCGCGTAGCGGCCGTCCATGAACGCGCCCGCCACGCTGGTGACGGTGTGGCTCGCGTCGTTGGCGATCTTGCGGATCACGCAGTTGTGCGTGTCGGCGACGTAGACGTTGCCCAGGGCGTCCGAGAGCACCGCGGTCGGCTGGAAGAAACGCGCCGAGAGGCCGGGCACGTTGTCGTACGTCGGGCTCCCGGTCGGATTGC
>VBLM01000616.1 GCA_005879095.1 Deltaproteobacteria bacterium | reverse complement strand
GCCGATGCTCTTCGCGGTCTGCGCGCCCGGGCTGGAGCCGGTGCTGCTCGGCGAGATCCAGGCGCTCGGCCTCTCGGGGCACGCGGTGGCCGGCGGGGTCGAGGTGCCGTCCGGGGACGTCGCGCGCTTGAACCTCTGGCTACGGACGGCTTCGCGCGTGCTGGTGCGGCTCGGCGACGGCTTTCGCGCGACGGCGTTCCCCGAGCTGGTGCGGAAGGCATCGGCGCTGCCGTGGGAGAAGTACGCGCGGCCCGGTTCTCCGGTAGCGCTGCGCGTGACGTGCCGGAAGTCACGGCTCTACCACTCGGGCGCGGTGGCCCAGCGGCTCCGCGCGGCGCTCGAGGCACGTTTGGGGACACCCTCCGGGGACACCCTCGCCGGTGGGCAACTCTTCGTCGCCCGCCTCGATCACGACGTCTGCACCGTGAGCGCCGATTCGAGCGGCGTGCTTCTCCACCAGCGCGGCTACCGGGGCCCGCAGGCGAAGGCGCCGCTCCGCGAGACGCTGGCGGCCGCGCTGCTGCTCGCCGCTCGATGGGACCCGGCGACGCCGCTCTGCGATCCGCTCTGCGGGTCGGGGACCATCGCCATCGAGGCGGCGCTGATCGCGGCGCGCCGGGCGCCCGGCCTCAAACGTTCGTTTTCATTCGAGAAATGGCCAGGTTTCGATGTCCGCCCTTTTCAAGATCTGCGCGCCGCCGCCCGCGCCGGCGAGCGGCCTCTCGCGGCACGCATCGAGGCGTCGGACCAGGACGCCGGCGCCATCGCGGCTGCGCGCGAGAACGCGGCGCGGGCGGACGTATCGGGCATCGAGATCGTCCAGCGGCAACTCTCGGCGTTGCTCGCCGACGACGGCCCCGGTCTCATCGCCTGCAACCCGCCTTACGGCGTGCGCATCGGCAGCGATGTCCGCCGGGTCTTTCGCGACCTGGCCGAGGCCATGCGCCGCCGGCCGCGGTGGCGGGCGGCAGCCGTCATCGCCGACCCGCCGTCGGCCGCGGCGCTGCGATGGAGCCGTCTCCTGAGGACGCAAAATGGCGGAATTCCTGTCGATTTCTCGGTATTCGACCCGACTCCAGCCGGGTAGCCCATGCGGTCCGGACCCCTGTGGGCGTTTTGTACAAAACTCTCACACGCCCCCCGGACGTGATCCCTCGGGGCCGGTGAGGACCGGTCAGGCCGGAAGCCGATGTCAGACTCGTTTGATAGACTGACCGACAGGGAGGGGACTCGATGAAACTCGCACTGCTCGTTTCCGCGGTGCTCGCCGTCGCGTCGTCGGACGTCAAGCAAGCCGTCGTCACCAAGGATGCGCCGCTGCCGTCGGGTCCGTACTCGCAGGCGATCAAGGCGGGCGGTTTCGTCTTCGTCGCCGGCCAGATCGCGCGCGACCCGGCCACCGGTAAGGTCCAAGGCGACGTGAAGGCGCAGACCGAGCGCACCCTGAAGAACCTGTCCGCGGTTCTCGCCGCTGCCGGGAGCGGGTTGGACCGCGCCGTGAAGACGACCGTATCTCTAAGGAATATCAACGACTTCCAAGCGATGAACGAGGTCTACGCGAAGTTCTTCACCAGCGTACCGCCCGCGCGGACCACGATTCAGGCGGCCCCTCCGAACGAAGCCGCCCTGGTCGAGATCGACGTGATCGCGCTGCAGTAATCAGCCACCGATCCGGATCATCGACCGCGCGCCGGACGGCCCCGCGGCGCGCTGAACCGACAGCAGCTCATCCGCCGGCGCATGTCCCGGCTTCTTGCGCCGCAGGCCCTCTTCGACCAGGCCCGCCAGATCGCCATCGGTCGCGCCGTTGCGCAGCGGGCCGCGCAGATCGAGCTCGCCCTCGTCGAGCAGGCACCAGCGGAAATGACCGTCGGCTGTCAGCCGCGTCCGGTTGCAGGACGCGCAGAACGGCTCGGTCATCGAGGAGATGATGCCGATCTTCCCTTGGAACGTGCGGCCGTCTCTCTCACGCGCGCCATACATCAGCGCCGTCTCGTCGAGCCCGCGCGGCAGCAGCTCGAGCTCCTCCTCGAGCCGCGCGCGGATCGATTCCGCCGGGAACATCCGCAGCGCCTCGCCCCAGTGGTTCCCCTCGAACGGCATATACTCGATATATCGAACGTCGATCGGCAAATCCCGGGCGAACGCTCGCGCCAGATCGACCAGCTCGTCGTCGTTGACGCCCGCCATCACGACCGCGTTGACCTTCACCTTGTCGAACCCCGCCTTGGCCGCGGCGCGGATGGCCGCGATGGTCTCTTCGCACCCGTCGCGCAGCGTGATGGCGCGGAAGCGGTCCGGCCGCAGCGTGTCGAGCGAGAGGTTCACCGCATCGAGGCCCGCCGCCCGCAACGCCGGGATGTGGCGCTCGAGCAGCAATGCGTTCGAGGTCATCGCCAGCCGCTGCAGCCCGAGCGCCTTCAGCCGGCCGAGCCGCGCGACGAGATCGTCGACGTCGCGGCGCACCAGCGGCTCACCCCCCGTGACGCGGATCTTCCGCACGCCCAGCCGCACGAAGAGAGCAGCCAGGCGCTCGATCTCCTCGAACGTGAGCAGGTCGTCCTTGGGCAGGAGCGGCACGCCCTCCGCCGGCATGCAGTAGCGGCAGCGCAGGTTGCACTTCTCGATGATCGAGATGCGCAGGTAGGTATGCGAGCGGCCGAACCGGTCCAGCAAGCCCTGTGCGCGAGCGTCGCCACGCGTCGAGAGGCCGAGGGCACCGGCATCCAGCGCACGCGGGCCCGCGCTGACGACAGGGAGACGGAGGGCATCCACGCCCCGTGTATAACTCGCCGCGAGCCCGGAGCCCAACATCTACGGATCAGCCTTCCTGAAGCCTGGCGCGGTCGACTTTGCCGGCGGCGGTGCGGGGCAGGGCCGGGACGACGACGAAGCGCGCCGGCACCTTGAACTTCGCGATCCGCTCGCGCAGGAAGGCGCGCAGGTCGCTCTCGGCGGCGTCGGTGCTGACGTAGGCGACGCCGACCTGGCCCCAGCGCGCGTCGGCCGCCGGCAGCACCGCGGCTTCGCGCACCAGCGGATGGGCGAGCAGGGCGGCTTCGACCTCGGCCGGGTAGACGTTCTCGCCGCCGCTGACGATCAGGTCGGTGCGCCGCGCGTGGACGATCAGGCGGCCGCGTCCGTCGAGCTCGCCGAGATCGCCGGTCGCGAACCAGCCATCGACCGGCGGCGCGCCGAGGTAGCCGCGCATGACGGCCGGGCCGCGGAGTTCGATCTCGGCACCGATGCGGAGTTCCATCCCCGGGATCGGCGGGCCAGCGGTTGTTCCGTCGGCGTCTCCGGGACCGCTCTTTCGAGCAACGCCGGCGAGACGGGCCCGCCGCCGACCAGCACCGCTTGCACGCTCGGCGGGAAGTCGGCGCATACGTCGAGCACCCGCGCGAGCGTGCTCGCGACCAGGCTGACGTGGGTCGCGTTTCCGTCGTGCAGCTCGCGCGCGACCGTCTGCGCGTCGAAGCGCTCGTGCAGCAGAAGCGTCGCGCCGGCGAGCTCGCAGCGCAGAACGATGGCCAGCCCGCCGGCGTGGAACATCGGCATCGCGCAGAGGAAGCGGGAGTTTTTTTCGATGCCGAGGATCTCGATCGCTGCCCGCGCGCTGGCGAGATGATTCGCGAGCGCGAGGCGGGCGGCTTTCGGCGCGCCGCTCGTGCCGGAGGTGAAGAGGATCGTCGCCGGCTCGCCGGCCGGGACTGTCGTCTCGATCGATCGCAGCTGCGCCGCGCGCTCGGCGGCCGTCAGCCGCGCGTTCTGCAGGACGATCTCGGAACCGCCGTGCAGCGCGCCGAGCACGAGCGCGACGAGCTCCGGCGAATTCTCCTGCGCGACCGCGATCCGCTTCTCGGCGACCGCCTGCGGCTGCACGTCGAGCGACGCGCCGCGAAAGACGACGTTCACAACCCGAGCCCCGGTGCGTCGGGAATCCTGAGAAAACCCGCGCGCGGCGCGAGCGTGTCCGCGCAGAGATCTTCGGCGAGCAGGCGTCCCGTGGCGAGGCCGGCAGCGAGCTCGTGGTGGTGCAGCGCGGCGGCCAGATGTGCGGCGCCCGCGCGTCCGATCGCTCCATCGAGCGAGCTGGTGACGATGACTTTCAGCCCCCGCTCGAGCGCTTTTCGTCCCAGCCGCAGCGCCGGCAACAGCCCGCCGAGGAGCATCGGCTTGAGCACGATCACCTGCGCGCGAGCGAGCGCCGCGTCGGGATCGCGCGCGGTGAGCTCGTCCGCGGCGATGGGGACCGGCGCGGCTTCGAGACCGAGCAGATCCTCCGTTGGCTGCTCGCAGAGCTCGATGTCGAGCGGCGCCAGCTCGCGCAGCCGTTCCAGGGCCTGTTCGCGATTCCATGCGCCGTTCGCGTCGATGCGCAGTTTGACGGCTGGTCCGACCGCGTCGCGGACGACCGCTGCGCGCGCAAAATCGTCGCGGAAGCCGACCTTCAATTTCAGCGTGCCGAATCCGTCCGCTGCCGCGCGCTGCGCTTCGCGCGCCAGCTCGGGCATGGTCTCGCCGGTGAGCAGCGCGCTCACCGGGACTTCGTTCCCTACCCGCGCATCGAGCAGCCGGGCGAGAGGAACGCCGATCCGCTGCGCGCTGAGATCGAACAGCGCCTGCTCCACCGCGTGCCGGGCCGCCGGCGTGGTCGGCAACGAGTCGAGCGTTGCGCGCTGGAGCTGATCGAAACATTCGGCGAGCGACTCGGTGCCGTGCATCGGCGCGGCTTCGCCTCGGCCGAGGAATCGGCCGTCTCGCGCGACGACCACGAATCCATCGCGATGCTCGAGGATCCCGTGCGCGGTCCGCAGCGGACGCGCCAAGCGGAGCCGGTAGGGCTGGATCTCGAGATTCGAGAGGACGCGGGCGGGCATCATCGCCAAAGCTCCGCCGCAAGCAAGAGCGCGAAGGCGAGTTGCAACCGCGCGGTCTCGCCGAGAGCGGGATTGAGCGCTGCGCCCTCGCCTCGCAGGACGCGGCGTAGAGGAGAGATCGCGAGCAGCAGGGCGAGGAGCGGCCACGGTCGGCCTCCCAGCGCGATGGCGAGACCGAACGCGAACGTCAGCAGTACTACGTACTCGATGCGCGTCGCGCGCGCGCCCATCTTCACCGCCAGCGTGTTCTTGCCGACCT
>VBLM01000615.1 GCA_005879095.1 Deltaproteobacteria bacterium | reverse complement strand
ATGCGCCCCGATCCGCACAGCTACGCCGATACGGCGCAACCGCAGACTCGCCGGATTTCATTCGACCTCCACGTCGACTTCGAGCTGCACGCGCTCTCCGGCGAGATCGAGCTGCACTTTCGCGAGCCAGGAAGCGGATCTCTCGACCTCGACACAAATCACCTGCGCATCGCCGCGGTCTTCTCGCTCGACGGCGCGGCGCTGCGATTCGAGCTGGCGAAGCCCGAGCCGATCCTCGGCACGCGCCTGCGCATCGAGCTCCCGGACCATGCGCGCGGCGTGCGCATCCGTTACGCGACCTCACCGCAGGCCAGCGCACTGCAGTGGCTGGAGCCGGCGCAGACTCTTTCGGGGCAGCCGTTTCTCTTTTCGCAGTGCCAGCCTATCCATGCCCGCTCGGTGTTTCCGCTGCAGGATTCGCCGCGGGTGCGCGTCACCGTCGATTCGGCGCGCTTCACGGTGCCGCCGCGGCTGCGGACGCTCATGGCCGCCGCGTTCCGCGGCCGCGAGGGCCCGGCGACCGACGTCTTCACGATGCCGCAGCCGATCCCGCCGTATCTGCTCGCCTTCGCGGTCGGCGACCTGACCTCGCGCCAGCTCTCGCACCGCAGCGCGCTGTGGGCCGAGCGCGCGATCGCCGACGCTGCTGCCGAGGAATTTTCCGGCGTCGAATCGATGATGGCGGCCGCCGAGCGCCTCTTCGGGCCGTACGAGTGGGAGCGCTACGACATCCTGGTGATGCCGCCCTCGTTTCCGTTCGGCGGGATGGAGAACCCGCGGCTCACGTTCGTAACGCCCTCCGTGATCGCGGGCGACAAGTCGCTGGTCAACGTCATCGCCCACGAGCTGGCGCACGCGTGGACCGGAAATCTCATCTCCAACGCGACGCTGAACGATTTCTGGCTCAACGAGGGATTCACCGTCTACGCGGAGCGGCGCATCCTCGAAGCGCTCGAGGGGCGCGAGCTTTCCGAGCTGCACGCGGCGATCGGGCGGCACGATCTGGACGTCGCGCTGGAGCGGTTCCGCGCGCGGCCGCAGCTGACGCGGCTGCGGACGGATCTCTCCGGTGTCGATCCGGACGAAGCGTATTCGACGGTGCCGTACGAGAAGGGGTACCTCTTTCTGCGGCGGCTGGAGGAGCTGGCGGGGCGGACGGCGTGGGATGGATTTCTGCGCGCGTATATGGCGGCGTTCCGGTTTCAGAGCATCGATACGCGGCAGTTTCTCGAGCTGCTCGAGGCGGAGCTGCCGCGGCTCTCGCAGAAAGCGCGCGCGATGGAGTGGATCGATCAGGCGGGCATTCCCGCAGACGCGCCGCAGCCGAAATCGCGCAGGCTCGACGAGTTGCAGGGACTGGCGGCCTCGTCGTCGGTGCCGCCTGCCGACATCACTCCGACCGAGCTGCTCGTTTATCTGCACGCGGTGAAGGGTGGTCCGACCGAGTCGTTCCTGCGTGACCTTGACGCGCGCTTCGGGCTGTCGCAGCGCAAGAGCCTCGAGCTGCGGCATACGTTCGTCTTGCTCCAGCTGCGGGCCGGACAGCGCGCCGGCATCGAGGGGGCGCGGCGGGTGGTTTCCGAGACGGGGCGGATGAAGTATCTGCGGCCGATCTATCAGGAGCTCGCGAAGAGGGATCGGGCGGTGGCGCAGCAGGTCTTTGCCGAGGTGCGCGAGACGTACCATCCGATTGCGCGCGCGGTGGTCGAGGGACTGCTTCGAGAAGGATAAGGAGAACGAGAAGGAGAAGGAGCAGGAGAAGGATTAGAAGGATTAGGAGAAGCAGCAGGCTCGCGCCGGGCCTGCGGCCCGTCACTGCGCCTGCATTTTTTGGATATTAGCTCGCTGCGCTCGCGCTTTTGGATTCGGGCCGTCGTCTGTTCGGCATCGTTTCGGCCTCCCGGCCTTCGGCCTTTTTTTGAGGAGGCCGAAACGATGCCGAACGAGACGACTCTGTTGCACGAAAAGCTGATTGCGTGGCAGGTGGCTTGCGAACTTCTTCGCGCGGTTCGCGATGCGCGCATTTCCGATTCGAACCTTCGGGATCAGGCGATGCGCGCCGCGCAGAGCGCGTGTCTCAATATTGCGGAGGCGAACGGAAGGGTTTCGCTGGCGGATCGGCGCCGCGTCTTTGCGATTGCGCGCGGTGAAGCGACCGAAGCGGCGGCGGCCGTGCAAGTTGCGGCGATGTCGGGTCAGTGCGCGGAAGTGTCTGCGGTTGCCGCGGTGAGGCTTGGTGGGCGCGTTGCGGCGTTGTTGACGGGACTTGTTCGGCGCTGAATCGCACTTGTGACTACAGAAAAAGCTGTCGCATACGCCAGCGCAAGCGTGTGGGACGGCCGGGATCCACTACGGATTCCGCTGCATTTCCGTTCAGGTCGAGGTTGCTTGACAGCCCGCAGGTCTTGCCGGAGTCTGGGCCGCGGTGGATCGAAGTGGCATGAAGTGGATCGCCACTGCCGCCGAAGGGATCGCGGTGTTCCAGGGCATCTTCCAGCACTCGATCGATGCCAAGGGGCGCACCAGCCTCCCGGCGAAGTTCCGTGAGCAGCTGGCGGCGGCGGGGACCGACAAGCTCTTCATCACCCGCGACCTGATCGATCCGTGCCTGATCGCGTTCGCGCCGGAGCGGTGGGCGGAGATCGCGCGCAAGGTTTCCTCGCTGTCGCTCTTCGACAAGCGGACGCGGCTGCTCTCGCGCGGCTTCATCGCGCCGGCGCAGGAGTGCGTGGTGGACAAGCTGGGGCGCGTGCTCATCCCCCCCAGTCTGCGCGAACGGCTGGGGAACGTCGAGGAAATCACCTGGGCCGGGCAGACCGACCGGATCGAGATCTGGGCGCCGCGGAAGTGGGCCGAGATCGAGAAGAAGGCCGAAGCCGAAGACGAGGCCTTGCTCAAGCAGCTCAGCGAGCTTTTGTAAAAGGGAGGCACTTTGCCGATGGCGGACAAGTCATCTCGAAACGGCATGCGCAGTGAGCCCTCGACGGCGGTGCTGGCGCTCAAGCCGGCGCCGGGACCGCGGCCGCTCGGCGTGCGGTGGGAGGACAACGTCGCGACGGTTTCGGTGCGCGGCGATCTCGACCGCGAGGCGCTGTGGGCCATCGACTACACCATCGGGCGGGCGGCGGCGGATGCGGGGCGCATCGTGCTCGATCTGCGCGAGGTTTCGCACCTCGACTATTCGGGCGTGCCGGAGATCGTCGCGCGGCGCAAGGAGCTGCGCTCGCGCGGCGGCGACCTGTTGATCGCGGTGCGCAACCCGTACGTGTCGAACATCCTCAAGGCGAGCGGCGGCGGCGATCTTTTGCTTTTCCGCAGCGTCGAGGAAGCCGCCGGGCCGGTGGTGCCGGCCGCGAAAGTGAGGATGCTGCGGAAATGACGCCGGAGTTCGCCCACCGCACCGTGCTGGTGAAAGAGGCCGTCGCGCTGCTGGCGGCGTCGCCGGGGAAAGTCATCCTCGACGGGACGCTGGGCGCCGGCGGACACGCGCTGGCGCTCCTGGAAGCCGGCGCACGGGTGGTCGGGATCGATCAGGATCCGGCGGCGCTGGCCGCGGCGCGCGCTCGTCTTTCCGGGCGGGACGTCGTCATCGCGCACGGGAACTTCCGCGACGCCCGCGCGGTGCTCGACTCGCTCGGTGTCGGCGAGGTCGACGGCGCGCTGGTCGATCTCGGCGTCTCGTCGCCGCAGCTCGACGATCCGTCGCGCGGTTTTTCCTTCCGCGAGGGCGGGCCGCTCGACATGCGGATGGACCCGACGCGCGGGCGGCCGTTGCGCGAGCGCCTCGACGAGTGGGACGAAAAGGCGCTTGCGCGGATCCTCGATTCGCTGGGCGAAGAGCGCTTCGCGCGGCGGATCGCGCGCCAGATCCACCACGCGCATTCGGAAAACAAGCTTGCGGATACGAAGCAGCTGGCGGATCTGGTCGGCGCCGCGATTCCGCGCAAGGCGTGGCCGGCGAAAATCCATCCGGCGACGCGCACCTTCCAGGCACTGCGCATCGCGGTCAACGACGAGCTCGGCGCTTTGTCGGAATGGCTCGTGCAGCTGCCTCGCATCGTCTCGCGCGGCGGGCGTGCGGCCGCGATCAGCTTTCACTCGCTGGAAGATCGGCTGGTGAAGCAGGGCTTCGCGAAGCTCGCCACCGGCTGCATCTGCCCGCCCGATCTGCCCATCTGCGCCTGCGGCCGCACCGCGCAGTGGAAGGTCCTCACCAGGAAGCCGGTCGAGGCCGCTCCCGAGGAAGTTGCCGAAAATCCCCGCGCCCGCAGCGCACGGCTGCGCGCCGTCGAGAGGCTCTCATGAACGATTCGTACATCCGCCGCGCCGCCGATCGGCGCGGGCTGACGAACTTCTTCGCCACTGCTCTCTCCTGCGCGCTGGTGGCCGGCGCGATGCTGCTGCACGCCTGGGTGCGCACCCGCGTCACCGAGCAGGGATACGCGCTCTCGCGGCTGTCGGCCGAGTATCGCGATCTCACGCGCGAACACGAGTCGCTGCAGCTCGAGGCAGCCGAGCTACGCAGCCCGCAGCGGATCGAGGAGCTGGCGCGGACACGGCTCTCGATGAGCGCGCCGTCGATCGATCGCGTCGTCGTGCTGGTCGGTGGAGAAGTGCAAGATCCGATGATCGCCTCGGTGCGATAGGTGCTTCATGGTGCGTACGAATCCAGCGACTTCGAATACGCGCTGGATGCGGGTGCGCGCGCTGCTGCTCGGCGCGCTCCTGGTGTTGCTCTTCGCCGCGGTCCTCGGCCGCGCCGCCAAGGTGCAGCTGTTCGATCGATCGCGGCTCTCGCGGCTGCAGCGCGACCAGACCCGGCGTGAGCTGGAGTGGGCGCCGCGGCGCGGGTTGATCGTCGACCGCCATGGCGACCCGCTCGCGGTCACGCGCGACGTCGACTCCGTGTTCGCCGATCCGTCGGCGTTCGAGACTTCGAAAGCTCGCGAGAAAGCGGCCGGGCTGCTGGCGGGCGCGCTGCACCTCGAGAAGCGCAAGCTGCTGGAGAAGATCTCGCAGCCGGACAAGAAGTTTGTCTGGCTGAAAAGAAGGATCGACGAGCCCGCCGCGGCGCGCGTGCGGGCGCTGGCGCTCGACGGCATCGAGCTGGTGAAGGAGCCGAAGCGCTTCTACCCGCAGCGCGAGATGGCCGGTCATGTCCTCGGATTCGTCGGCGAGGACGCGGGACAGGAGGGCCTCGAGCGCGAGCTCGAGCCGATGCTGCGCGGCAGGACGGTCCAGATCCAGGCGACGCGCGACGCGCGGGGCAACATGGTGCTCGAGCACGGCGTGCCGGATCCGGCCGATCTCACCGGCGCGACGGTCACGCTGACCCTCGACAGCGCCATCCAGCTGACGGCGGAAAAAGAGCTGGGCAAAGCGGTCAAGGCGGCGGGCGCGATCGGTGGCTGGGCGGTGGTGCTCGACGTTCGCAGCGGAGCGGTGCTGGCGCTGGCCGGCAATCCCGTCTTCGACGCCAACAAGCCGGGCCGCGATCCGATGGTCTGGCGCGACCGCGCGGTGCAGGATCAGCTCGAGCCGGGATCGACGATCAAGAGCTTCGTCGTGGCGCGCGCCATCGAGGAGGGCGTGCTGCGGTCCGACGAGCTGCTCTACTGCGAGCACGGCGTGTGGGCGCATGCGGGACGGAAGATCCACGACACCCACCCGGTCGACTGGGCGACGCCCGCGACCGTGCTGCGCGAGTCGTCGAACATCTGCGCGGCGAAGATCGGCGAGCGCCTCGGTAAAGAAAAAATCATCGAGGGGTTGAAGGCGTTTGGATTCGGCGAAAAGACCGGCGTGGGACTGCCAGGCGAAGCCCGTGGCGCGCTCGCCGATCCGCGCAAGATGGCGCAGATCGCGCTCGACACGACTGCGTTCGGACAGGGCATGTCCGCGACCGCCATCCAGGAAGTGACGGCAATGGCGGCCATCGCCAACGGCGGCGTGCTGCTGCGGCCGTTCCTGGTCGAAAAGGTGGTGGCCGCCGACGGGACGGTGCTGGAGCAGAACGGCCGCGAGGAAGTCCGGCGGGCGCTCTCGCCTTCGACTTCGCATACTCTGAGCGCGATGCTCGAAGAGGTCGTGGCCAAGGGCACGGGCACGCGAGCCGCCGTTGCCGAATACCGCGCCGCGGGCAAGACCGGGACCGCGCAGAAGGTCGATCCGATCCGCGGCGGCTACAGTGACAAGCGGCTGGCGAGCTTTCTCGGATTCGTCCCCGCCGACGCGCCGCGGGTCGCGATCCTGGTGGTGATCGACGAGCCGCAGGGCGCAGGCGCCGACGTCACCGGCGGCATCGTCGCGGCGCCGGCGTGGGGCGCGATCGCGCGCGAGTCGCTGCGGCAGTTGGGCGTGATGCCGCTGCAGGCCAGGGAGACGATTGTCAAGAGCGGCGCACGGGTGAAGGTTGCTCTGGCGCCGCCCGGATAGCGGGCGTAGAGGGATCGTGTGAAACTGGGAGACCTGTTTGCGGACGTAGCGAGTGTGCCGGAAGGCGCCGGCGCGCTGGACGTGCGCGCGCTCGCCGTCGATTCGCGCAGGGTGGGGCCGGGCGCGCTCTTCGCGGCGCTGCCGGGCGTGAATGCGGACGGGACGCAGTTCGCCGCGCAAGCGGTGGGGCGCGGTGCTGTCGCCGTGCTCGCGGGGCGGGCGGTCGAGGTCGCGGTGCCGGTCGTC
>VBLM01000614.1 GCA_005879095.1 Deltaproteobacteria bacterium | reverse complement strand
GGGGTGGATTCGCGCTGGTGATGGAATCGGACATCGCTCGCTACCCGAGCCCTTCGCCCTGCTGGTCGCCGACCGCGGCTGGTCCCGGTGAGGCCTGACGTGTCGCGGAGGAGACGCCTGGGGCGACCCCATGAGAGTTCGAAATCGGTGTCTGACGGGCACCTCGGAGGACACAGGGGTGTATTTTCCGGGGTCCCGGTGCGCGTGCGAACAGGCAGAGCCGAAGCGTTCGCGCCGGCAAGGAAGGTGGCTCCCGGAAGGACACTGATTTGGAACGCTCTTCTCGGCACGGTCCGAGAATCAAGGGGTTAGCGATTTGTTCGAACTGGATCGACCGGTGCCCGGTCGCGATCACGAACGGAAAGTGTTCGGCGAGCGCGCAAGAGCAGGTTGAGTGGGCTCCGCTCCATCCAGCGACCTGTGAATGATGTCCTGAGAAACGACACCTAGCGCGCCTTCGTCCGCGACGGCTCCAGCAACGTCTCGCCTTGGGGCGCACGGGGCCCTTCCAGCTCCGGCCGCGACCCGAGCGGCGTGGCCGACTTGCGGATGCCCAGCTTATCGCGCACGTCGTGATCGAGGCTGGTCAGCGCATCCTCGAGCCGCTGCACCCGCTCATCGAGCGCGAGCTCCTTCAGCTGCGACTTCTGGCGAAACTCCATCTCCATCGCAAGCTCGCGCTCCTTGAACTTGAAGAACTTGATGGCGACGACCGCTAGCGCGGGAAGCCCGATGCCCACCGCGACGACCATGACGGTTGCGAGCGCTTCGATGATGAGCCCAATGAGGTTCGGCGGCACGAGAGTGTCAAACGTACCAGATCCGCCGGTATTTCACCGGCGTGGCGAGCCAGCCTCTTCGATCGAAGTGGGTCAGTGATGGCCGGCGCCAGCCAAGCTTCCCCCGCGGCTTTGATCCGGCTGCGCCTGTACCCCAGGAAGCGGGCTCGTCTTCACGTAGCTGAGGACGGCGAGGATCGCGCCGGCCGCCGCGACCTTCGGTCGAAGGAAGAAGGCCGCCGTGTTCGATCTGGCGGAAGGAGTGGCTCCCCGAGCTGGGTTCGAACCAGCGACCCACGGATTAACAGTCCGTTGCTCTGCCAGCTGAGCTATCGGGGAACAAGGCCGGCGGGGGCGCGTATCTACGATAGAATGAACGTGTGCGCAAGCCGGAACCGCTGCGAAACGGCGACGCCATCGACGTCGTGGCGCCCTCCAGCGCGTTCGACAAGGAGCGCTTCCAGCGCGGCGTGCGGGCGCTCGAAAGCATCGGCCTGAAGCCGCGCTTCACCGAGGCGATCTACACGAAGACCGGGCACCTCGCGGGCGACGACGCGCGCCGGTTCGACGAGCTCGAACGAGCGCTGCGCAGCGACAGCAAAGCCGTCATCCTCGCGCGCGGCGGCTACGGACTGCTGCGATTCGCGACGCGAATTCAGCCCGCCGAGAAGCTCGTCATCGGCTACAGCGACGCGACCGTGCTGCACGAGATCTGGCGGCGCGCGGGGCTGCCGTCGATCCACGGGCCGATGTGCACGCAGCTCGGCGAGGACCCGGCTGCGCTCGCGCGGCTGAAAGCGCTCTTGCAAGGCGAGGACGCCGGCGCGATCGAGTGGGAGCCGGACACCGCGCGCGGCGGACGCGTCGAAGGCACGCTCGCGGGCGGCAACCTCGCCTCGCTCGCCTCGCTGTGCGGCACGCCGCTGCAGCCGCAGTTTCGCGATTGCATCGTGCTGCTCGAGGACCTGAACGAGCCGCCGTACCGGCTCGATCGGCTGTTGACGCAACTTCTCATGGCCGGCGCGTTCGTGGGCGTCAAAGGTTTCGTCATCGGCGATCTCACCTCGCCCGGCGAAGACCCGGCGGGCCGCACCGAGGTGGTCGCCGAGCGGTTGCTCTCTCTGCAAGTGCCGCTGGTGTTCGAAGGGCCGTTCGGGCATGCCGGCCGGAACCTGCCGGTCCTGTTCGGCGCACACCACGAGCTCGACGCCGGCTCCGGGCGGCTCGTGATCTGCTAAAGGGCGAGAGATGCGCATCTACCTGCTGGTGTCCGGCTCCGACGAGAACGTCTACCCGCCGATGAGCGACAAGCTCCGCGACTGGGGCATCCGCTATTTCATGCCGTATGCGGCGAGCAACTTGAATAAGGCGGACATCGATCTGGCGGTGGTCGGCAACGTGATCCGCGCCGACAATGTCGAAGCGAAGAAAGTGCGGCGGGAAGGCATTCCGCAGATGAGCTTTCCCGAAGCGCTCGAAGAGCTTTTCCTGATGACGCGCCACCCGGTCGTGGTCGCCGGTACACATGGAAAGACGACCACGACGAGCCTGCTCGCGCAGGTGCTGGCGCACGCCGGGCGCGATCCGTCGCTGCTCGTCGGCGGCGTGCCGCTCAACTTCAACGAAGGCTTCCGCCTCGGCCGCGGCGACGAGTTCGTCATCGAGGGCGACGAGTATGACACCGCCTATTTCGATAAAGGACCCAAGTTTCTCCATTATCGACCGCGCACCGCGATCTTCACCGGCGCGGAGTTCGACCATGCCGACATCTACCGCGACACCGCCCACTACGAGAGCGCGTTCGAGAAGTTCTTCGCGCTCCTGCCGCAGGCCGGTTACGTGGCGGCCTGCAGCGGTTTTGCAAACTGGAAGCGGCTCGCCTCATTTGCAAAATGCAAAGTCGAGTCGTATTGCGCGAGCGAGGAGATCGAGGCCGACTGGAATTCGCGCTGGGTGAATCTCGGCCCCGCCGGCGCGGCGTTCGAGGTCGACTACCGCGGCAATTCCGAGATCCGCGTCACGCTGCCCGCCGCCGGCCGGCACAACGTCGAAAACGCGCTCGGCGTCTACGCGGCCTGCCGCGCCCTGGGGCTCAAGCCGGATCAGATCGCGGCCGGCTTCCAGAGCTTTCGCGGCGTCAAGCGGCGGCAGGAGTTGAAGGGCGAAGTGAAAGGCATCGCCGTCATCGACGACTTCGCGCATCACCCGACGGCCGTGCGCGAGACCATCGCGGCGGTCGCCGCGCAGTATCCTGGCCGCCGGATCGTCGCCATCTTCGAGCCGCGCAGCCAGACGGCCATGAGAAAAATTCATGGGGACGAATACGCGCACGCGTTCAAGGGCGCGGCGGAGGCGATCATCAGCCAGCCGACGGCGATCGCCAAGATTCCCGAAGCCGAACGCGTCGACGCGAAGAAAATGGCGGCCGACATCGCGGGAAGCGGAACGCCGGCGCGCTGGATGGAATCGCCGGACGCGATTGTCGAATCGTTATCGAAAGAGTTGCGAAAGGGCGACGTCGTCCTGGCGATGTCGAACGGCTCGTTCGGCGGCCTTCACGAGAAGCTCTTGAGAGCGCTGTCTTGAAAGAGATTTGCATCGCGGCTGCGCAGGCGGGCGCGGACGTGCTGCGCGATCTGTATCATCGGCCGCGCGACATCCACTTGAAAGGCCGCATCGATCTCGTCACCGACGCCGACCAGGCCGCCGAAGAGACCGTGCTGCAGAAGCTGCACGAGCTCGCCCCGGGAGTGAAAATCATCGCCGAGGAGAGCGGCGAGCACGGAAAGGGCGACGCCCGTTTCATCGTCGATCCGCTCGACGGCACCACCAACTACGCGCACGGGATTCCGCTCTTCTGCTGCACGGTCGCGTTCGAAGAAAAGAACCGCGTCCTCGCCGGCTGCACGATCGATCCGCTGCGCAACGAAGTCTTTCACGCGGCGCGCGGCGAAGGCGCATGGCTCGGCTCGAAAAGGCTCCAGGTTTCGCACGCGCGCGAACTGGAATCGGCCGTCGTGTGCACCGGATTTCCCTACGGCGATCGGAACAAGCTGCCGCACATGCTGGCCGCCTTCGCGCGCTTCACCGAGCTCGCCCAGGGCACGCGACGGCTCGGCAGCGCCGCGCTCGATCTCGCCTACACGGCTGCGGGCCGGCTCGACGGTTTCTGGGAGATGGGCCTGTCGCCGTGGGACGTGGCGACAGGACAGGTGCTGGTCGAGGAAGCGGGCGGCCTGGTGACGCGGTTCGACGGCTCGCCGCTGATTCTCGACGGACGCGAGATCGCCGCGGCAGGACCGAGCCTGCACGCGGCGATCCTCGAAGTCCTGCGGGTTACTTAGCCGGCGTCGCTTCCTTCTGCGCGTTGACGTCGTCGCGCCGGTTCTGCTTCCACGCCTCTTCGTCGTGACCGAGCGCCTTGGGCTTCTCGGCGCCGAAGCTGATCGAGGTGATCTGCTCGCCCTTCACGCCCAGGTCGGCGAGGTACTTCTTGGCCGAATCGGCCCGGCGCTGGCCGAGCGCGAGGTTGTGCTGCTCGGAGCCGCGCTCGTCGGCGTTGCCTTCG
>VBLM01000101.1 GCA_005879095.1 Deltaproteobacteria bacterium | reverse complement strand
CCGGTCCCGCCGGTACCGGTGCCACCCGTGCCCTTACCGCCGGTGCCAGTGCCACCGGTACCAGTTCCACCTGTGCCGGTCCCGCCAGTACCGGTACCACCCGTGCCCTTGCCGCCGGTGCCGCCGGTGCCTGTACCGCCGGTGCCGCCACTGGTGCCGCCGGTGCCTGTACCGCCGGTGCCGCCCGACCCGGTGCCGCCAGTCCCTGCCGACCCCTCGTCGTCGAGCTTGAGCGTGTACTGTCCGACCGGCACGTCGGTGAGATGGACTTCGCCCTTCACGTCCGTCATCACCGTGACGGCGCTGCCGTCGCTCAGCGTCACCGTGCCCGACGCGCCGCTGATCGGATTGCCCGCCGCGTCCTCGACCTTGATGTCGATGAACGTGAGCGCCGCGCCCGCGCCGAGGATTTCGACCGTGTACGCGCCCGCCGGCTCCTGATCGAGGTGGACGTGGCCGCTGCCGTCGGAAGTGGCCTCGAGCACCTCGCCGTTGGCGAGATGGATCTTGACCTGCAGGTCCGACAAAGGTTTGCCCTGGTCGTCCTGCAGCGTGAAGTCGACGAAATCCTTCTGGTCCGCCCCCGTCCCGCTGCCGCCCGTGCCTGTGGAGGTGCCGCCGGTGCCGGTCCCGGTGGTGCCGGTGCCGCCGCTCCCGCCGCCGCCGGTTTGCGACGAGTCGCCCCACTTGTCGCGGGCGACGTAGAAGATGCAGTTGTACCCGGCGGCGTCGTAGAAGTGGTTGGCCTCGGTGACGTAGTAGTGCCCGGAGTACTCGCCGACCTTCTTCAGATTCACCATCGCGCCCGGCTTCACTTCCGGGTTGCCCTGGACCTCGACCTCGGCGGTGATGAACTCCATCGCCCGCTTGGTCAGCGCGGCCTTCGCGACGGTGTCGGCGTGGTCCTGCGTGCCCACCTGCGACTCGACCAGCGAGAGCTCGGTCTTCGACGAGGTGAACTTCGAAACGTCGGTGCCGGGCTTCTTGCCGGGCACGTTCCACAGCTCGTCGCCCTTCTTGGCCTTGCCGGTGATCTCCGCCTTTCCGGTGGTGTCCCAGGCGCCGACCTCGACCGAGGCCGCCGGCTTGCGGAAGTTGGCGGTGGGCAGGAAGGTCTTGAGGTCCTCGCCGAAGGTGAAGGTGCAGTCGTCGGTGGAGGAGAGCTCGGGCCGCTCGAAGTGAAGCTCCTTGGCCTCCACCCAGAACATGTACCCTTCGAGGTCCGCCATCCCGCGGAGGAAGTCGAAGTCCGTCTGGTTGGCCTGGAACCGGAACATCTTCACCGGGTTCGGCGAGCCCGCCTTGGTCTTGGGCGTGAGGCCGTAGTCGCCGGCGATCTGCGAGACGCAGTCGAGCGGCGTGGAGTCCTTGTAGGTCTTGGTCTTGTGCGCCCGCATCATCCGGTGCGAGCGGTCCATGCCGCGGATGACGATGACGGTCGGGCCGGAGCGCTCCAGCTCGGTGCGCCAGGCGGTGACCTCGCCGTCGAAGACCAGCTTCAGCTTGCCGGGAACGCCGAGCTCGATCTTGACTTCCTTGCACTCGGTGAAGGTCGGCTTGCCCTGCCACTTGAGATCGCCTCTTCGCCCTGTAGCTTGTTGCCGTCCAGAGTGACGGCAAAGTCGGGCTTCATGCGGGACGTGTCGGCCACGAGCTGCGCACCTCGACCAAAGCAGACTAGAGGGTCGCCGCATCTTACACTTTACCGGGTCAGCTTGGAAGGCCGTTGGGCAGGCAAGCTGGAAAATCAAGCAATTCTCAGCGAGTCACGCGGAAGGTGCGGAACTCCCCGCGCGGCTCGCTCCACCGCACTCTGACGTCCTCGACCTCGGCGGAGGGCGGACCGCGCCGGCACCAGGCGATGAACTCGTCGATCCGCGACTTTTCGCCCTCGACGATGGCTTCCACCTCGCCGCCGGGAAGGTTGCGGATCTCGCCGTGGAGACCGAGCCGCTGCGCCTCCTGCTGCGCGCTGGCGCGGTAGAAGACACCCTGGACCCGGCCCGAGATGACCAGCTCCGCCCGCGTCATTTGAGCAGGTCCGTGAAGCCTTTCTCGTCGACCACGCGCACCCCCAACTCCTGCGCTTTCTTCATCTTGGTGCCGGCGTCCTCGCCGACGACGACGAGGTCGGTCTTGCGGCTGACCGTTCCGGCGACCCGCCCCCCGCGGCGTTCGATCTCCGCCTTCGCCTGGTCGCGAGTGTACCCCGAGAGCGTCCCGGTCAGAACGACTGTTTTTCCGGCGAAGAGGCCGGAGGCGGCGGGGGCGGCTTCCGGCTCGGGGGCGATGCCGGCATCGAGCAAACGCTGGATGGCGGTTTGGTTTTGGGAGTTTTGTACAAAACTCCAGATCTGGTTCCCCACCACCGGACCGACGTCGCGGACGGCCTGGATATCGTCCAGCGAGGCGTCGAGGAGCGCCTGGACGCTGCCGAACCGCCGCGCCAGGGCGAGGGCGGTGGCTTCGCCCACCATCCGGATGCCGAGTGCGTAGATGAAGCGGCGCAGCGAAGTCTTTTTCGAGGCTTCGAGCGCAGCGAGCAGGTTGTCGACCGACTTCTCGCCCATCCGCTCGAGCGAGAGCCACTGCTCGCGGGTGAGCGAATAGAGGTCGGCGGGCGTCTTGACCAGGCCGGTCTGGACCAGACGCATGCAGGTCTCTTCGCCGAGGCCGGTGATGTCCATCGCCAGCCTGCTGGCGAAGTGACGCAGCCGGCCGACCAGTTGCGCCGGGCAGGAGAGGTTGGTGCAGCGCGTGACGGCCTCGTCCGGCTCGCGCAGGACCGGCGCGCCGCAGACCGGACATTCGCGCGGCATTTCGAACGGCTTTCGGCCTTCGGGCGGGCGGTCCTCGACGATGACGCGGACAATCTCGGGGATGACGTCGCCGGCGCGTCTCAGGAAGACCCGGTCGCCGACGCGCACGTCCTTGCGGCGCAATTCGTCCTCGTTGTGCAGCGTGGCGCGGCCGACCGTGACGCCGCCGACGTAGACGGGCTTGAGCTCGGCGACCGGCGTCAGCGCGCCGGTGCGGCCGACGCTGACGAAGATGTTCTCGACGGTGGTGGCTTCTTCCTCGGCCGGGAACTTCCAGGCGATGGCCCAGCGCGGCGTCCGCGAGACCGCGCCGAGCCGGCGGCGCTGGTCCTCGCTGTCGATCTTCACCACGCTGCCGTCGATCTCGTACGCCAGCTCGTGCCGTTTCGCGAGCATGCGCCGGTACTTGTCGCGCACCGCGTCGAGCGACTCGCACAGCTCGTTCTCCGGGTTCGTCCGCAGGCCGTACTCGCGCAGTTTCGCGAGCTTTTCCCAGTGGCTGGAAAACGGCGCCGCCTCGCCGACCTCGTAGAAATAGATGCTCAGCGGCCGCTGCGCGGTGATGCGCGGATCGAGCTGCCGCAGCGCGCCGGCCGCGCTGTTGCGCGGATTGACGAACGTCGGCTCGCCGGCTTTCTCGCGCTCCTCGTTCATGCGGACGAAATCGCGCTTGTTGATGAAGACCTCGCCGCGGACTTCGAACAGCTTCGGCGGGGTCCCTTTGAGCTGCAGCGGGACCATTTTTATCGTGCGTAGATTCTGCGTCACGTCCTCGCCGATGAGCCCGTCGCCGCGGGTCGCGCCCTGCACGAACCGGCCGTCCTCATAGGTCAGGGTGACCGCGAGCCCGTCTAGCTTCGGCTCGACCACGTAGCGAACCGGCTCGTTGCCGAGCAGCCGGTGGACGCGTTCGGCGAACTCGTCGAATTCCTCGGAAGCCATCGCGTTGGCGAGCGACATCATCTGCTTGCGGTGGGTGACCTTGGCGAACTTCTCGCTGGGTGCCGCTCCGACGCGTTGGGTCGGCGAGTCGGACGTCGACAGCTCCGGGTGTGCTTTTTCCAGCTCCTCCAACTCGCGGAAGAGCCGGTCGTATTCGGCGTCGCTCAAGGTGGGCGCGTCGAGTACGTAGTACCGGTAGCTGGCCTCGCGGAGCTTCTCGCGCAGCTCGTTCGCGCGGGCGGCGGAATCCATGCGGCGTGGACATATATCTCATTGACGGACCGGCGCACTCTCGCTACATTCCGCGCCGCTCCATCACGTTCATGCCGGTGCCCCGCCGTTCGAGCGGAGTGCGCCCCCTCCAGAGCCGATGAATCTCTCTGAACTGAAGGAAATGAAGATCCTGGCCCTCGCCAAGCTGGCAAGGGAGCTGAGCATCGAAGCGCCCGGCGCACTGCGCAAACAGGAGCTGATCTTTCACATCCTGCAGGCGCAGAAGGGCGACACGCCGATCCATGCCGAGGGCGTGCTGGAGGTGCTGCCGGACGGGTTCGGCTTCCTCCGCAGCCCCGACTTCAGCTTCATGCCCGGGCCCGACGACATCTACGTCTCGCCGTCGCAGATCCGCCGCTTCAACCTGCGCACCGGCGACATGATCAAGGGCCAGATCCGCCAGCCCAAGGACAGCGAGCGCTACTTCGCGCTCCTCAAAGTCGACAGCATCAACTTCCAGGAGCCGGTCGAGGGCAAGCAGCTGCTGCTCTTCGACAACCTGACCGCGCTCTACCCGGGCCGCGCCATCAAGCTCGAGCACAACGCGCAGGACATGAGCACCCGGATCATCAACCTGCTCAACCCGATCGGGTTCGGACAGCGTTGCCTGATCGTCTCGCCGCCGCGGGCGGGCAAGACG
>VBLM01000610.1 GCA_005879095.1 Deltaproteobacteria bacterium | reverse complement strand
GAGAACAAGTAAGCTCCCGCTCCGAAACCGCCCGTCCGGCATCAGGTTTTCAGCATGTCTCTGGATCTTGGCGGGTTGTCGGCCCCGGTCGGCTCTGTCGATGAGCTGGTCGCCTATATCAAGGCGGCGGAGCGTCCGGCCGACCGCTGGCTGATCGGCGTCGAGCACGAGAAGATCGGCGTCCGCGGCCCGCGCCTGGAGGCGGTGCGGTACCACGGCCCGGGCGGCATCCGCGACCTGCTCGACCGCATCGCCCGTTCAGCGGGCGGAACCCAGCACAAACACAAGGAAAACGGCCAGCCGATCGCGCTCTTGAGCAAGGACGCCTCGGTCACGCTGGAACCGGGCGGCCAGCTCGAGCTGTCGGGCGCGCCGTCGCGGTCGTTCGCGGAGATCGGCAAGGAGATCGAGGATCACCTCGAGGAAGTCCGGCGCGACTCCGACGGCGCCCGCTGGCTGGCGGCCGGATATCGGCCGTTCGGCACGCGCGACGACGTGCCGTGGATGCCGAAGGGCCGCTACGCGGCGATGAAGTCCTCGCTCGGCCCGCGCGGCCCGCTCGCGCTCGACATGATGCTGATGACCGCCACCGTCCAGGCCAATCTCGACTGGAGCGACGAGCAGGACCTGGCGGAAAAGGTCCGCACGGCGACCGCGGTCTCGCCCATCGTCAGCGCGATGTTCGCCAACAGCCCGCTCAAGAACGGCCGCGAGAGCGGCTACCTCGACTACCGCTATCAGGTCTGGCGCGAGACCGACGACGCCCGCTCGGGCCTGCTCGAGCAGATGCTGCGGCCGGACTGGGGCTACCGCACGTACGTCGAGTGGGCGCTGGACGTCCCGATGCTCTTCGTCCGCCACGGCACCGACTACAAGGATGCGCAGCAACAGACCTTCCGCAGCTGGCTGACCACCGGCCGGCTGGTCTCCGGCGAGAAGGCGCAGCCGATCCTGTCGAACTGGGTCGACCACCTGACCACGCTGTTTCCCGAAGTGCGCGTCAAGCGCGTGCTCGAGCTGCGCGGCGCCGACGTGGTCCCGCTCCCGCTGATGATCGCGCTGCCGGCCCTCTGGGTCGGGCTGCTCTACGACCGCGAGGCGCGGCGGGCGGCGTTCGAGCTGACGCGCCGCTGGACCTTCCCGCAGTTGCTCGACTTCCAGGGTCAGGTCTGCCGCACGGCGCTGCGCGCCAAAGGCCCCGACGGCGCCACCGCGCTCGAGCGGATGACATCGTAGATTCCGGTCGGACCCTGGCGGAACGAGTCGTTGACGCCTACCGCGCCTCGGGATACGACCCCGCCTCAGTCGTCAAACTCTGGCAAATCGCCTGAAAATCCAACGGAGATCGTGACATGAAGATTGCTCTCGCAGCGCTGCTCTTCGCCGCCCCCGCTTTCCCCGCCACGATGGATCTGGACAACGACCCGGCCCACACCACCGCCACGTTCGCGGTCAAACACATGATGGTCAACACCGTCCGCGGCCAGTTCGCAAAGGTCACCTCGACGTTGAACTGGGACAAGGACGACCCGACGAAGAGCGCCGTCGCGGTCAAGATCGACGCCGCGTCGATCGACACCCACAACGAGAAGCGCGACGGCCACCTCAAGTCCCCCGACTTCCTGGACGCGGCCAAGTGCCCGGAGATCACGTTCAAGTCGACCAAGGTGGAAAAGTCGGGCAGCGACAAGTACAAGGTCACGGGCGACCTGACGATGCACTGCCAGACACATCCCGCGACCATCGACGTGGCGTTCACGTCGAATCCGATCAAGGCGCCGTGGGGCGCGCTGGTCTACGCCGGCAGCGCGACCGGGAACATCAAGCGGTCGGAATGGGGCCTGACCTGGAACAAGCCGCTCGACCAGGCCGGCGGGATGCTGGTCGGGGACGACGTGCAGTTCGAGATCGACGCCGAGTACAATGCGAAGCCGGCCGCTCCTACCGCCAAAAAAGAAGCCGCCGCCGTCGAATCCAAGCCCACGAAATAGGCCTCCGGCAACTGCTAACGGCGCAACTCGGCGGCGATGTCGCGCGCTGCCGAGCGGGCCTGCTCCAGCGCTTCGGGAGGTAAGCTGATGGCGGCTACTGCGGGGTGGCCGCCGCCGCCGTAGCGTTCGGCGATCTCGGCCAGGTTGTGCCGCCGCTCACTCTGCCGCCACGGGTTCGAGCCGAGTGAGACCTTGCTGCGGTTCGGCCCCCGCGAGACCGACACCGTGTACGTGGTCGCCGGGTCGGCCGCGTAGGCGATGAACTTGTTGACGTTGTCCACGCCGAGGTCGGCCAGATCGTACGTCGCGACTCCGCCCGAGAGCTCGATGCGCGAGGTCACCAGCCGCACCCCCTCGAAGTGCCGCTCGAGCAGCGGCCGCAGCGGCTCGGTCACCCACGGTTCGCGGAGCACGGCCGACAGGGGCCGATCGGCCAGCTCGCGGATCAGCCGCGGGCACAACGAAGGGTCCCGCGTCGCTTCGATCAAGAGCATCAGCTGCATCGCCGGGTCGGTCAGCGCCACCGCCATCCGCGGCTCGGGGAAGAGCGCGCCGTCGATGATCTCGGCCCAGTCGATCAGCTCCCGCAG
>VBLM01000609.1:1914-3752 GCA_005879095.1 Deltaproteobacteria bacterium | reverse complement strand
TCTTGCCCTTCGCTTCGGCAGCCGGAGCGGCGGGCAGATCGAGCCCGGGCAGCGGCGGCGGCGGCGAGGCGTCCGCGCCAGGCAGCGCCAGCCCCGGACCCGCGCCCGGCAGCGCCAGCGCGCCCGCCGAATTGTCGAGTCCGGCAATCTTCGTCTTCACTTTCTCGACGTTGTTCGGCAGCGCGAGCGGGTCGGCGAGATACGCCTCGTAGTTCTTCTTCGCCTGGTCCTTGTTGCCTAAGTGCGAATACGCATCGCCGATGCCGATCAGGTACTCGGCGTTGATGTCGGCGCTGTACGCGGCCTTCCACTCCTCCAGCGCCTTGCGCCATTCGCCCTTGCGTTCGGCCTTTTTGGCCGCCTGCACGTGCGACTGTGCATCAGCGAACGCGGGCGCTGCCGCGCAGATTGCGATGGCGATCGGAATGGCCGAAAAAGCTCGCATGAGATGCCCCCTCGCCCGGCCAGGGAATGGCCGTGCGGTCGGTGCTATGTCCAGCATTCCGCTCAGTTAGGGGGTTCTGTCAAGCAGTCTGCTTTTCGGCCGGAAGGGCCGCCGCGACCTCGTCCGCGCTGGGCGCGGGTGTCCGCGATTGTACACCCAGGGCAGACAGATCGACGAGCGCGATTCCCACCTGCCGCGCCACGTCAAAGATGCGGTCGTCGCGGTAGAACTCGCCGTAAACGATCCGCTTGATGCCGGCGTTGGCGATCAACTTGAAGCAAGGCCAGCACGGGCTCGCCGTGGTGTAGATGTCGGCGCCTTCGATGCGCACGCCGTTGCGCGCGGCCTGCAGGATCGCGTTCGCCTCCGCGTGGATGGTCGCGACGCAATGGCCGTTCTCGAGTATGTGTCCCGCTTCGTCGCAATGGGGCATCCCTCGGATCGAGCCGTTGTACCCGGTGGACAAGATGATCCGGTCGCGCACCAGCAGCGCGCCCACGTGCTTTCGATCGCAGGTGGCTCGCGACGAGACTACCAGCGCGATGTGCATGAAATACGAATCCCAGTCGGCTCGCGGCTCGTTCACGTTTCGCATCCTGCACGACCCCCCTGACGCTGGGCCGTCGACTAGCATCGTTCCGCGAACTTCTTCAAGGATTACCGGCTTTTCCACAGGCTTCGCCCGGCTTTCGCCGCCGATTGCGCGGCGTTGGCGCGCTGTGGAAAAGCTACTGCTGGCGGGCGACGGGATCGGTCCGCTGGGGTGACTCGGCCATCGCGGAGCCGCGGCGGAGGCCGGCGAGGCGTCCGACACCGCTTTGCATCAGGAAGCTGCGGATCTTGGCGGGCGGGGAAAGGAAGGTCTCGCCGGGCATCGGCACGTCGAACGAGAAGTCGTCCTTGCTGATGCCGCCGAACGCGACCTTGGCGGTGCGATAGCCCTCGACGAGGCCCACCAGCTTGCCGGAGGGCACGTCGAAGACGCCGCCGCCGGAGGCGCCGTACCCGATCGGCGCGTCGGTCTTCATCGAGCGCTGCACGTCCTGCTCGTCGACCTCGAGCTGGCTGACGATTCCGGCGGAGACGCTGAGCGAACGGCCGTACGGAGCGCCGACCACGACCACGTCGTCGCCGATGTCGACCTGATCCTCGGAAGCGATGGTTGCCGGCGTCAGCGCTTCACCCTCGACGGCGAGCAGCGCGAGGTCCGCGTCGGGCACTCTGCCCTCGGCCATCACGTGCGCCGGCAACCGGTGCACGTTGGGCCGCTCGACCACCACCTGGAACGACGCCGCGCCCTTGAGTCCTTCGCGCTGGACCACGTGCTCGTTGGTCAGCACGTAGGACGTCTTTCCCTCGACCGCGACCACCACGCCGGAAGCCGCCCGCGCCA
>VBLM01000609.1:0-1779 GCA_005879095.1 Deltaproteobacteria bacterium | reverse complement strand
CGATTCCAAAGCCCCACGCCAAAATCGCCTGTCCTGTTACTCTTGGGCCGTGTTTCGCCGGCTGAAATCGGTCCTGGTCATCGTTGCGGGCTTCTTCGTCGGCCTCATCCTGGCGAGCCTCGATCACATCCTTCCACCCACAACGGTAGCCACCGGGCCCACAATGTGGGTGATTGTGTTCGTCGACTGGGTGGCGCCGCCGCTGGCCGGGGTCCTCTTCGCCGGCGCCCTGATCTACGCCCAGCGGGCGCGCCGGCTGCACCAGGCCGAGCGCGCGGCGGCCGAGGTGCTCGCCGAACGGCTTGCAGGCACCGAGCGGCGGCAGGCCATCTGGGTGGTGGCGGCCGCGGTGGCCCACGATCTCAAGAACCCGCTGCACAACCTCCAGCTGCTGGTCGAGGAGGCCAAGGACGAGCAGGACCCGGCCCTGCGCAAGGAGCTGCTCGACCGCATCCGTGAGAACGTCGATCGCGCGACCGAGCGCCTCGCCGAGTTGTCGCGGGCGGGCCAGCAGCGGGCCGACAGCGTCGAGGCGCGGGTCGATCTCTCCGGCACGCTTGAAGAGCTGCGCCAGCGGCTGAGCCCGACCGCGCAGGCGAGCAAGGCGGTGCTGCAGATCGACTGCCCGCGCGGGCTTGCCGTCCGCGGCGATGCGCACGCCCTGCGGAGCGCGGTCGAAAACGTCGCGGCCAACGCGCTGGAGGCGCTGCAGGCGCGCGGATCGGGCGGCACGCTCGCCCTGCGCGCCGAGCGGCACGACGGCGTCGTCGAGCTGGTGGTGCAGGACGACGGCCCGGGAATTCCCGAGCAATTGCGCACGCGGCTGTTCACGCCGTTCTCTTCCGGACACGAGGGCACCGGCCTCGGCCTCGCCATCGCCCGCGCCCTCACTCGCGCCGGCGGGGGCGACCTGGTCTGCACCGACTCCGGCCCAGGTCGGACGACCTTCCGCTTTACCTTTCAGGCGGCCTAGCCGCGCCCACCGCAGGTGGGTTAGCGGCTATGTAGTTGCTGCGTGTTTCGGTTTAACCGAAACACGCTTATACGGGTTAGAGGGCCGCCGCCAAAAGCGAGGACGGGCCCATGATGACCGAACGAACGGAAAGCGCCGCGCCGCGAGCCACTCCCCGCCTGGTCCTGCTGGTCGAGGACGAGCCCGATGCCCGGACGATCCTCGCCCGCCGGCTGCAGGCGTTCGGGTGGAACTGCCTGGCGCACCCGTCCGTGGAGAGCGCGTTGAAGGATCCCGAGCTGCGCTACATCGAGGCGGTGGTCGCCGACGTCGTCCTCGGCGACGGGAAACTGTCGGGCATCGATCTCATCTCTTCGCTCCGCAAGGAAGAAGTGCGCGCGCCGGTGGTGCTGGTGACTGCGTTCGCCGACACGCAGCGGCTCAAGGCGGCTTTGAATGCCGGCGCTTCCTATCTCCTCGAAAAGCCGTTCACGACCGAATCGCTCCGGCAGGTGCTGGAGAAGGTCACCACCGTCGACGTCGACCTGGCGCGGCTGGTGAACAAGGCGCTCTCGCGGGCCCGGCTGACGCGCAAGGAAGAGGAAGTGGCGCGGCTGGTGCTGAAGGGGCTCACCTCGGCCGAGATCGGCGCGATGATGGGCAACAGCGAGAAGACGATCAAGCAGCACCTGACCCAGGTCTACGCCAAGCTCGGCGTCGCGGGTCGCGCGGAGTTTTTCCACCTGGTTTTCCCCAGTTAAGTGCTGCGCGAGCCGTGGCGGGTGCTTTTCCCGCTGGGTACGGTCCTGGCGTGGCTCGGCGTCTTG
>VBLM01000100.1 GCA_005879095.1 Deltaproteobacteria bacterium | reverse complement strand
CTCTTCCACGGCGGCCGCGGCGTGAGCGACGAGCTGATGGCGCAGTTCGCGGCCGGGCTCGACCTCGTGCTCAACGGGCTCCGCGTCCGCCCGGCCTGACCAGAAAAGCCGCGCGGTCAGGTCCACCACACGACCGATGCGATGCGTCGGGACGATGTGGGACATACGCCCACCATGCTCGTCGCGCTTCTCCTCGCGGCTGCCGCGCAGCGCTTGCCGACCTCGATGGAAGGGCGGATGGCGCTCCTCGAGGCCCGGCAGATGCTCGAGGCGCAGCAAGTCTGGGCGCTGAAGGCCGAGCTGCCGCCCGAGGTGCTCAAGGCGCTCTCCGACGTCGAGCTGCACGTGCAGCACGACATCGAACTGGAAGACCGCATCCGCGATTTGATCCAGACCGTCTCGCAGCTGCAACAGCGGCTGGCGAATCTCGAGCTGCTGCTACAACAGACGGCCGCCGTCGAGAGCACGCGGATTCCGGTCGCGGCGCCGATGCAGGTGCAGGCGCTCGAGGTCCCCGCCAAGCCCGCGCCGCGCAAGCCGCAGAAGCGCGCGGCCTCGGACAAGAAGGCGCGCAAGCAACCGGTCGCACGCGCCGAGTAGCCGCCGCGCGGCGGTGGTGAACGCTGTTCACCGGGCCACTCTGAAGAAGTGAACGCCGTTCACCGTTGGGCCGCCCCACCCGCGCGTGCTAGCTTCGAGCGCGATGACCGCCTGCGCAAACTGCGGCGCGCCGTTCACGCCCGTAGTGAGCGGCCAGACCCTGTGCGACAAGTGCCACGGTCTCGCGCATCCCGAGCCGGCCTCGCCGCTGCAGCACGCCGAGGTCGCCGGATATCGGCTGGCGATGGAGCTCGGCGCCGGCCGATTCGCGCACACCTGGCTGGCCGAGGACGCGCAGGGCCGCCCGATGGTCCTCAAGCTGCTGCGCCGCTACGCGCCCGATCCCAACACCGTGCAACGCTTCCTCGCCGAGGCGCAGCGCGCGGCCGGAGCCCCCGAGCTCGATCACCCGAACATCGCGCGGCCGGTGAACGCCGGCGTGCACCTCGTCTCCGCCTTCTTCCTCGTCTATCAGAGCGGCGGCGAGCTGACGCTGGCGGACGAGCTGCGCCAGCGCGGCCGCGTCATTCCTCCGCGCGCGCTCGAGTTCTGCGCGCAGGTCGCCGAAGGACTCGCTTCCGCGCACAGAGCAGGGCTGCTCCACCTCGATCTGAAACCGGCCAACATCGGCGTCACCAAGGCCGCGGACGGGACCGAGCAGGCCGTCGTGCTGGACGTCGCCACCGCGTACCTTCTGGCGAAGGCCGGGCTGCACGACGCCGGCCCGCTGCCGCTGTCGAGCGCGGCGTACATCTCGCCGGAAGAGGCCGCTGGCAAGGCTCCCGACGCGCGCAGCGACCTCTATTCGCTGGGCGTCGTGCTGTTCCAGCTGATCTCAGGACGGCTGCCGATGATGGGCGCCACCGCCCACGAGCTGCTCAAGGCGCACCGCGAGCATCCGCCGCTGCGGCTGCGCGACGTCGGCCGCAGGGTGCATGCGGACCTCGAATCGCTGATCGCGCGGCTGCTCTCGAAAGACCCGGCGCAGCGTCCGGCGAGCGGCGACGAGGTGGCGGTGATGATGCGCGCCATCGCTCCGATCGCCGACACCGCGCCGATGGAAGAGGGTGGGGAAACCGTCGATGATCCGATCCCGGTCGTGGCAGGGCCGCGGCCGGATCCCGAGGTGATACCGGCGCCGCCGCAGATGCTGCCGCCCCAGGTCGATCCGGCGCTCGAGCGGGCGATGATGGGCGAAGTCGGCGCGCAGCCGCCGGATCGCGCGCCGGGGATTCCTCACTGGGCGCCGTTCGTACCGCCGCGCTGGTGGCCGCTGGCTGCCGCCGGGGCCGCCGTGTTGGCGCTGGTCGTGATTCTCGTCGCGCGCGCGCCGGCCACGTCGGCTTCGAAGGCGCCGAAAGTGGCGGCGGCTTCGCCGGTGGCCCTTCCGCCGCGGGCCGCGCCTGCGCCGGTCGTTCCCGCCGCAGTCGCCGAAGCCGTACGCGTGTCGCCGCCGCCGCCGCCGAAGAAGCTCGCCCAGGCAGCGCCGAGTCCGTACGGAAAGAATTTCGAGCGCGCGCAGAAGGCGCTCTGGACCGGCCAGCCCGACGGCGCCCGGAGCATCCTGCAGGACCTGCTGCGCAAGCCGCTCTCGAAGCGCGATCGGGCCCGCGCCTCGAAGATGATGGGCGACGCCGAGGCGAAGAAGGGCAACAGGGCCGCTGCCGCGGCCTGGTACAAGAAATCGCTCAAGCTCTTCGAAGACCCGGACGACCGCGACAAGGTCTCGAAGCTGCTCGCCGGCCTGCGCTAGGCGGCCGCGAGCGGTCGCAGCACGCGCGCCATCGCGCCGTCGAACGCCGCGCGCAGATGCTCGTCGGGCCCCTCCTGTTTTCTCGAGAGAATTCCGCGCATCTGCGCCCACAACAGCAGCGCAATGTCGCCCGACGGGGCGGGACGCAACACGCGCTCGTGCATGCATCGCTCGACCTGGACCTCCAATCGATTGAGCGGCTTGGCATCGACGGTGCGCGGCGCGAGCATCATGTCGGTCAGTTTCGGATAGCGCATCGCGAAACGGACCACCTCGTCGGTCATGGTCCGCAGGCCGCGCGGCGCGCTCGGCGTGTGGTAGCCGCGCAGCATCTCTTCGTCGAGCTCGCTGAAGGCGTGCGCGATCACCTGATCGAGCAGGTCGCGTTTGTTGCGAAAATGCTTGTAGATCGCCGGGGCCGTGATGTTGGCGAGCCTGGCGATGCCGCGCATGGTGACGCGCTCGACTCCGACTTCGGAGACGAGCGCGCGGGTGGCATTCAGGATTCGGTATCGGGTGAAGAGTTTCATGCCGCGCACGCTAGCAACGGGGTCTGACATCGCCGGCTCGACCCCCCACCCGGCGCCCCATGCCTGCCTCAGGGTCAAAATGGATTTGGTGAACACCGTTCACTGGCGCTCTCGAAACAAGTGAACGCTGTTCACCGGCGCTCCGAACGCCTGCCGGGGCGGCGGGGCGTTGGTGAACGATGTTCACCGGCGCTCTCTGAAGAAGTGAACGCTGTTCACCAAAACCGTTTTGACCCTCAGACCCCTATGGGTTGCCGGATTCTGGTCAGGCCGGTTCGCCCGGATTCACTTGGGAGGGGTCGGTCGGGAACTTCGCGAACTCGTCGACCAGCGCGGCACAAAACGCCAGCGCCGCGCGCTTGTTGGCGACGAACCGGTACAACGCGAGGTCCGACCCGCGCTCGCCCGAAACGCCGCCGAGCGGCTCTAGTACATTGAGTAGATCAACGCCCATCTCGATCAAGTACGCATCCGGCCCACCGGTAAACCGCAGGCCGATGGCCGGATCGACGCTCGCCTCCAACCCCGCTTCCGCCGCCTTGCCCTCCAGCAGATCCTCCAGGCCCTGCAGGAACTGGATGAGATCCATGTCGAGCAGCGTCGCGCGCGGCACTTCCAGCAGCGGTACGAACGTGTGTGTTGCGTGCAGGTACCGATCGACGCCGACCCGCATCTCCAGCGACGCCGGCGAGCGCAGCCCGTCCGACAGGCGGCGTACGAGCTCGATCCGCGCCTGCAGATTCGACGTCTGGCTGGATCGGTTTCGGCATCTGGCCGCTCGCCTTCGTCTGTTTCGTGCCGCTGCTCGCCGAGCTGAAAACCTCCACTCTGAAGCAATCGTTCTGGCGCGGTTGGTGGATGGGCTTCGTCACCCACCTCGGCGGCTACACGTGGATCATGCACACCCTGAGGGTGTTCGCCTTCGCGCCCTGGCCGCTCGCATTTCTCGGCTACCTCGCGATCTGCGCCGGCCAGGGCCTGCTCTTCGGCGTGATGTCCCTCGCACTCCGCTGGCTGTGGCTGAAGACCGGGTGGACCACCACAGCCCTCCTGCCAGCAGCCCTCGTTGCCACCGAATTCGCCTTTCCCCTGTTATTCCAGAGCTATACGGGCGTGGCGCTGATGCCCGTCCTGCCCCTCACCCAGATCGCCGACCTCGGCGGACCGCTGCTCTTGACCGCTCTGCAGGCGGTCGTCAACGGCGCGCTCTTCGACGCCTGGCAAGCCTGGCGCGAGCCGCGCAGGCCGCCGTTCGCGGCCATGACCGCGTCGCTGATCGCGCTCGCCGCCAGCAGCGCGTACGGCTTCTGGCGCATGGTCCGCGTCGACGACGCGCAAAAAGCCGCCACCAAGCTGACCATCGGCCTCGCCCAGCCGAACGTCGGCGAAATCGAGTTGCACGCGAACCCGTACGCTTCCGTCCGCGCGCTGTGGGACGAGACCGCCGAGTTGCAGGCCCGTGGCGCCGATCTCGTCATCTGGCCCGAGGTCGGCTTCAACATACGCCCGGTCCGCGACGGCATGACCGACGGCCGCTTCATCCAGGACGGCATCCCCGTTCCACTGATCGCCGGCGTCGAGCGGATGTCGCCGACCGACATCTGGAACAGCGCCGTCGTCGTCGACGAAAAGGGCCGCATCGGCGACCACTACGACAAGATCCAGCTCCTCGCCTTCGGCGAGTACATCCCCGGCGGCGAGTGGTTTCCCAAGATCTATCAATGGTCTCCGCTCGCCTCGCACCTGAGCCGCGGCACCAGCACGAAGCCGCTGCGCTGGCGCAACTGGAGGTTCGCGACCTTCATCTGCTACGAGGACATCCTTCCCGGCATCGTGCGCGCGACCATGCGCGACTACGGCGAGGGCCGCGCCCAGGCGATGGTCAACCTCACCAACGACTCGTGGTACGGCGCCGGCCACGAGCAGGAACAACACTTGATGCTCGCGGCGGTGCGATCGATCGAGCATCGCCGCTGGCTCCTCAGGGCGACCTCGACCGGCATCAGCGCCTTCGTCGACGCGACCGGCCGTGTCGTGCAGCGGATCGAACGGAACCGGCGCGGCGTCGCCGCGCGCGAGGTCCCGATGCTCACCGGGACCACCGTCTACGAAGTCCTCGGCGACTGGCCCGGCTGGGCCTGCCTCGCCGTTTTCGCCGTCGTGTTCGCATGGAAGCGCGCGTCGCGAAAATAGCC
>VBLM01000099.1:6690-9190 GCA_005879095.1 Deltaproteobacteria bacterium | reverse complement strand
CACCGTGTCGCGGCCGTAGCGGATCATCGCCGCCGCGTCCGGTTCGACGACGATTCCCCACTCCGGCTCCCCGATTCCGCGCGCCCGCGCCAGCTCGCGCAGCCGGCGTAGCTGGAAGCGCAACGTCCAGCCGTCGCGAGCGAGCGCGAACCGCGTCTCCTGCGCGCGTGAGGCGCTGAAGATCCGCGTCATCTGTTCCTCGTCGCCCGCCGTGGCCGGACGGAAGTCGCCGGCGGGCTTATTCGATCTCGATGTCGGAAAAGAGCACGGCTGCCTGTGCGCCTTTGCGGCGATAGTCGTCCATCGCCGCGCGCAGCATGGCCGCCGCGTGGCCCTTCCGCCGCAGCTCGGGCGGCGTGAAGACCGCGCCGATGCCGAACAATTTCAAGGGCCGCCGCGCGCACGAGCCGCGCAGGTCGTAGGCTTTCATCGCCGAGACCATCCGCGCCCCCTCGAACCAGCCGAGGAGGCGATAGCGACCCGCGGCCTCCGGCGAATCGGCCAGCCGGCGCTGAAAGAGCCCGAACCGCGCCTCGTCGAGGCCGCCGCCCCAGATGGGCTGGATGCCGCGGAAGTAGTCGGCCCGCTCCTCGCCGGCCAGGTCGCGCAGGACAGCCATCTGCACGACGCTAACATGACCACTCTGGTAATGTGCGTGCATGGAGGTGCCGCTGCCCACTCGCCTCTTTTCGCTGCGCGAAGCCAACGCGCTGCTCGACACGCTGCGCGACGAATTCACCCGCGCCCGCGAGCTGCGCGACCAGCTGATGGAAGTGCAGCAGAAGCTGTCGGACGCGGGCCAGCCGCTGGAAGGACCGGAGATCCAGGTCGATGCCGCCGCGCCGGCCGCGGTACAGCGGCTGCAAGGGCGCGCGGCGGTGATCCTCGGCAAGCTGCGCGAGCTGTTGCGCCAGATCGGCGAGCTGGGCGTCGAGGTCAAGGCCGCCGACGGTCTGGTCGACTTCCGCAGCAAGCTGCACGGCCGGACCGTCTACCTGTGAAGACCATCCACGGATAGCAGTCAACTAAATGCAATACCTGTCAGTTAACGCCGCTCCGCGAGTACTCGTAAGGTAAGCGTTCACAGCTGTCTCGACGTGACCGTTGCTGCGCGACTGGCTTCCATCTTCCCGCGGCCGTAGACGAGCTCGGCGGCGTGCTGGTTGTGCGCGTGGCAGAGCAGGCGCATCGCGTCTGCGGCATGCGTGCGCGTGCGGGCGTAGCCGTCGACGTGATCGAGTTCGAGAAAGCCCGTCTCCAGGCAGCGGCGGCCGCTCTCGTCGACGAACGTGCAGCGGCCGCCGTCGCGTTCATACACCTCGCGCCGGATCGCGGCGGGGACGTGGCGGGTTTCGGACGGTTTCGTCGCGGCCGGAGTGCGCGGCTTGCAACCCGACGCGAAGCGCTCCTTCTTCGTGCGCTCGATGAGCGCGTCGAGCGCTCGTTCGAAGATCGCGGCGAGATTCCCCGCAACTTGTTCCGGAACAAGTCGTTCGCCGTGAACTGGACCTTCCAGGAGTCGTCCCCAAGCGGCCGGACGACAGGCCGGGGCGGCAGCGCCGGCGCGACTGCGATCGGCAGCGCCGGCGCGGCGACCGGCGTGCTCGGTGCGGCCGGCACCTTGCGAACAACGGCCGCGACGGGCGGTTGCGGAGCGAGATGCGCGACCAACTCTTCGACGGCGCGCTTCGACTTCCCCGCCGCACGAGCGAGGACCTCTTTGCAATTCTCCGCGGTCAGATGCGGCACGAGCAGGCGCAGGCCGGTGAGGTGGACTCGACGCGATCGCAGGGCATCTATCACCGCCGGCAACCGCCGCGCGGCGCGCGCGACGAGGATGCGGCTGTAAGCGGCATCCTCGGAGAATGCGAGCTCGCCGATGCAAAATGCGAAGAATGACGGAAACGCCGACTCGAGATAGAGCTTGCGCTCGTCGATCTCGGCGAGATGGACGAGCAGGTCGGCCTCGACCTCACAGGCCTTGCTCGCCAGTGCGCGGGTGGCGTCGAGCAATTCCCGATTCGATAGCGATTGAAGAGTGTACATGACACCGTGGTAACACGACGTTTTCAGAGCGCCGCAGGCGCGCGCTGACGCGATTTCGCAGACCGGGACCGCGCGCGAACGTCGCTGCTCAAATGCAACGATGAACGCGAATCTGCGGGCTCGAGACGCCCACGCCCGCCGCTCGTGGGTGTTGGCGAGCGGACGGCGCGGCTAAATCCGTCAATCGAAAACGACACTGGAATCAAAATAAATTGGGGTGCCGGACCTGTACCCGCCGGGAGACGTTAGCGCGACTTCTCGCACCCACTGGCATCATAGCGTCCATGCGCATGCATCCAGCCTGGCGGGTCGCCGGCGCCACCTTCGTCGTCCTGCTGGTCGCTGCCGCCATCCGCGCCACGGCGGGTGTTCTCATCGTTCCCTTCGAACATGAGTTCGGCTGGTCGCGCGCGACGATTTCCGCGGCGATTTCGGTCAACCTCCTGCTCTACGG
>VBLM01000099.1:3691-6566 GCA_005879095.1 Deltaproteobacteria bacterium | reverse complement strand
CCCCTGGCACCTGGTCGTGCTGTGGGGCTTCGGAGTCGGCATCGGCACCGGAATGACCGCGCTGGTCCTGGGCGCGGTGGTCGTCACCCGCTGGTTCAGCAAACACCGCGGGCTGGTGATGGGCGCTTTGACGGCTTCGACGGCGACCGGACAGCTGCTTTTCCTGCCGCTTCTCGCCCACGTGGCGGAGAGCGACGGCTGGCGCTGGTCGGTGCGCATCGTCGCCGCCGCGGCTCTGTTCGCGGTCGTCGTCTCGCTCCTGTTCGTCCGCGAATCGCCGGAAGCGGTAGGTGTTCCGATGTACGGGGACAACGCAGTCGCGCCGGCGCCGAAGTCGGCGGGCAATCCCGCGCGCGTCGCGGTGCAGTCGCTCTTCCGGGCCGCGCGGCGAGGACTTCTGGCTGCTCGCCGGCACGTTCTTCGTCTGTGGCGCGAGCACCAACGGGCTGGTCGGGACGCACCTGATCCCGGCCTGCGTCGATCACGGCATCCCCGAAGTCCGCGCCGCGGGCCTCTTGGCGACGATGGGCCTCTTCGACCTCGTCGGCACCACCATGTCGGGCTGGCTGACCGACCGCTGGGACAGCCGCCGCCTGCTCTTCGCCTATTACGGTCTGCGCGGGCTGTCATTGATCTTCCTGCCGCAGGCGCTGACGCAGCAGTCGGGCCTCTTCGTCTTCGCCGTCTTCTACGGGCTCGACTGGATCGCGACGGTCCCGCCCACGGTGCGCCTCGCGACCGAAGCCTTCGGCAAGGATCAAGGGCCGATCGTCTTCGGGTGGGTGGTCGCCGCACACCAGGTCGGCGCGGCTGTCGCAGCTCTGGGCGCCGGCCTCATCCGGACCTCGCTCGGCGACTACCAGCTGGCGTTCATGATCTCGGGCGGCCTCTGCCTGATCGCCGCGCTGCTCGCGCTGGCCGTCGGCCGCGTCCGGTTCGCCTGGAGCGCCGCGGTCCCCTGATCTGCTACGCTTGCGGGCCGTGGCGCTGGTGGCCCAGCTGAAGAGCAGGAGGGTCTTTCGCGCAGTCGTCGGCTACGGCGTGGTCGCGTTCGCGTTGCTGCAGATCATCGAGCCGATCATGCACGGGATGCACCTTCCCGATGCGACGCTCACCTTCGTCCTGATCGCGTTGGCAGCGGCTTTTCCGGTCGTCGTGGCGATCGCGTGGCTGACCGGCGAGATCGAGCCGCCGGCGCACATCCATCCGGGATGGATCGCGGGCGCGGGCATCGCGTTGCTCGCCGTCGCGGCAGCTGTTTTCTTCATGCAACACGGGAAGGAAGCGGCGCGCTCGCCGACGCTGGTCCAGCTCACGTTCGCCGGCGGCCTCGAGGACTATCCCGCCTGGTCGCCGGACGGGAAGCAGATCCTCTATGTCGCGCAGGCCGGCCAGGCGCGGAAAGTCTTCCGCAAGGACTTGCAGTCCGGGCAGACGACGCAGCTGACGCAGGGCGCGGTCGACGACGTGCAGCCGGCCTGGTCGCCCGACGGTACGAAAATTCTCTACGTCCGTTCACAGGGCCAGAAGATCCAGCCCAGCGACATCTTCGGCGTGTTCCTCGACGCCGACGTCTGGCAACTCGACCTCCGCTCCGGGGAGGAGAACCGCCTGGTCGCTGGCGCCTTCAACCCGGCCTGGTCTCCGGACGGTGCGCAGCTTGCGGTCGACGCCTCGTGGGCGGGTCCGCGGCGGATCTGGGTCCTCGACCGCCTCGGCCAGAACCCACAGCAGGCCACCAGCGACAAGAGCGAAGAGGTGGCGCACGTCGCGCCGCGACATCCGGGTGGTGGACCCGACCACGAGAGAGATCCGTTCGATCACCGACGACGTCCCCAACGACATCCGGCCGGTCTGGTCTCCGTCGGGAAAGTTCGTCTACTTCACCTCCGACCGCGGCGGCGGGACCAACATCTGGCGCGCGCCGATGGACCGCGAAGGGCCGCTGCAGCAGGTCACGACCGGCGCCGGGCAGGACGTGAACGCCGCGCTCTCGCCGGACGGGACCCGGCTCGCTTTTTCGACGCTGCGGCAGAATGCCGACCTGTGGCGGCTGCCGGTCTCGCCGGAGACGGGGCTCGCGACGGGCGCCCCCGAGCCGGTGATCACCACCACCCGCGAGGACAGCCGCGGCGCCTTTTCGCCGGACGGCAGCGCCATCGCCTTCAACTCCGACCGGGCCGGCAACATGAACATCTGGCTGCATTCGCTGAAGGACGGCAGCGACCGGGCCGTGACCTCGGGTCCGGGCGGCGACTATCAGCCGCAATGGTCGCCGGACGGAAAGGAAATCGCGTTTTTCTCGTCGCGCTCGGGCGCGCCGAAGATTTGGAAGGTCGCGGCGTCGGGCAAACGGCTGACGCAGCTGACTACGGGGGGCTGGATCGACGCTGGCCCGTTCTACTCGCCCGACGGCACGCGCATCGCCTTCCAGTCCGACCGCAGCGGCCGGGCCGAAGTGTGGGTGATTCCCGCGGGCGGCGGCGAAGCCCGGCAACTCACGCGCACCGGCGTCTCCGGCCACTTCATCCGCTGGCACGGCGACAGCATCGTCTACCGCTGCCCGTGCGGCGGCAACCAGCAGATCCTCTCGGTCCCGGCGGCGGGCGGCGATCCGGTCCGGCTCGCCGACATCAAGGGCGGCGCGCACATGTCGTTCTCGCCCGATTTCTCGCGGATCATGGACGTGCTCTCGCACCGGACGCTGTGGGTCTCGCCGATGCAGGGCGGCGCGCCGGTCAAGGTCTTCGAGTTCGCCGAGCCGAACGCGCGCATCGACTATCCGGTGTGGTCGCCGGACGGGAAGTACGTGCTCTTCGATCGCCAGTCGCCGGCGGGCGGCGACGTGTGGATGCTCAAGGACGTCGAGTAGCGA
>VBLM01000099.1:2956-3624 GCA_005879095.1 Deltaproteobacteria bacterium | reverse complement strand
GCGCTTGCCGTAGATCTCGTTGACGGCGGCGAAGTCGTTCAGGTCGGCGACGAAGATGGTCGCTTTGACCACCTTGTCGAACCCGACGCCCGCTGCCGCCAGGACCGCCCCGAGGTTCTCCATCACCCGCTCGGTCTGCGCGCGGATGTCGCCCTGCACCAACTGCTGCGTGGCCGGGTCGAGCGGGATCAGCCCGCTGGTAAAAATGAAATCGCCCAGGGAGATGGCCTGCGAATACGGCCCGATCGCCTTCGGCGCCTTCTCGGTCGAGATCACGCTCATTTATTGGACCCGCACGCAGCGTTGCCCGTCGGCGTTGCTCTCGCGGTACTCGTAGGTGCCGAGCAGTCCGCCGGCCTTGTTCTGGCCCGTGCAGACGCCGCACTCGAGCTTGCGGTCGACGGCCTGGACCTGGCCGCAGTCCTCCACGTTGCGGATGCCGTGGGCGCAACCAGCCGCCGCCAGCGCCGGGACAAAAAATAACTTTCTTTTCATACGCGCTCCACCGAGTGCACGCCGGGGATGTTCCCGATGGCGCGCAGGACGTCGTTGAGCTGCTTCACGTCGGCGATCTCCACCTCTAACGTGCTTACCGCACCCTGGTCGCCCGCGCGCGCGTTCGCCTGGACGATGTTCACTCCCACATCGGCGAAGGTTTCCGAGAGCTT
>VBLM01000099.1:0-2950 GCA_005879095.1 Deltaproteobacteria bacterium | reverse complement strand
GCTTCGCCAGGAGGCCCTTCCGATCGTCGCTCTTGACCCTGAGATTGACCGAGCGCTTGAACTCGCCGTGCACGTCCCAGGCGACGTCGACGCGCCGCTCCGGATCGGTCTCCATCGCCTTACGGCAGCCGCGGACGTGCACGGTGACGCCGCGGCCGCGGGTGATGAAGCCGACGATCGGATCGCCCGGCACCGGCGCGCAGCACTTGCCGTACCGGACCAGCACGTCGTCGAGCCCGCCGATGCGGACGCCGCCGGTCGTCCGGGTGCGCTGCGCCACGCGCCGGAACAGTTCGGTCAGCCGATTGCCGGTCTCCGCGCCGTTGCCGTCGACCGGTTCCGGCGCCGCCGCCGCTTTCTTCTCGGCGAGCTTCTCCGGATACAGCTTGTGCATGATGTTCGCCGGCGAGAGCTTTCCGTACCCCACCGCGCTGACGAGGTCCTCCGCGCGCGAGTGGCCCATGTCGTTGGCCGCCTTCAAAAACTCCGGCGTTTTCAGCACCTTGGCAAAGTTCAGATCGAAGCGCTTGAACTCGCGCTCGAGCAGGTCGCGGCCGATGTCGATCGATCGCTCCCGCTGTTGCTGCTTGATGAAGTTGCGGATCTTCGCCTGCGCCCGCGAAGTCTTGACGAAGCTGAGCCAGTCCTTGTTCGGCCGCGCGTTCGGGGAGGTCAGGATTTCCACCGAGTCGCCGTTCTTCAGCTTGTAGCGCAGCGGCACGATCTTGCCGTTGACCTTGGCGCCGACGCAGTGCGCGCCGACCTCCGAGTGCACCGCGTAGGCGAGGTCGACCGGCGTCGATCCGGAAGGCAGCGACTTCACGTCGCCCTTCGGCGTGAAGACGAAGACCTCGTCCTGGAAGAGGTCGACCTTGACCGTCTCGAGGAACTCGCGCGGGTCCTTCAGGTCCTGCTGCCACTCCATCAACTGGCGCAGCCAGGCGAACTTCTGCTCGTCCTTCCCGCCCTTGTTGCCTTCCTTGTAGGCCCAGTGCGCGGCGATACCTTCCTCGGCGATGCGATGCATCTCCTCGGTGCGCATCTGGATCTCGATGCGCTCGCCGTTGGGACCGATCACGGTCGTGTGCAGCGACTGGTACATGTTCGGCTTGGGTATGGCGATGTAGTCCTTGAACCGACCCGGCACCGGCTTCCACAAGGAATGGATCAGGCCCAGCGCCTCGTAGCAGGCGGGAACCGTTTTCAGGATGAGCCGGAACGCGACGATGTCGTGCAGCTGCGTGACCGACGCGAGCCCGTTCTTCCGCATCTTCTTCCAGATGCTGTAGACGTGCTTGGGCCGCCCCTGCACTTCCGCTTCGAGCCCGGCTTCCTTCAACTTGGTCTTCAAGAGATCGACGACGTCGGCGATGTACTTCGCGCGATCTTTCTGCGTCTGCGCCAGCTGCGTCTCGACATCGCCGTACTCGGCCGGCTTCAGATAGCGGAAAGCGAGATCCTCCAGCTCGATCTTGATCCACTGGATTCCCAGCCGGTTCGCCAGCGGCGCGTAGATGTCGAGCGTCTCCTGGGCAATGCGCTGCTGGCTCTCCGGCTTCATGTGCTCGAGCGTCCGCATGTTGTGCGTCCGATCGGCCAGCTTGACGAGGATGACCCGGATGTCCTTGGCCATCGCCACCAGCATCTTGCGGAAGTTCTCCGCCTGCTTCTCCTCGACGCTGGTGGTCTGCGAGCTCTGGAAGGTGCCCAGCTTGGTCACGCCCTCGACCAGATCGAGCACCTCGTTGCCGAAGAGCTCCTTGATCTCTTCCGGCTTGGCGAGCGTGTCCTCGATGGTGTCGTGCAAGAGGCCGGCGACGATGCTGGCTTCGTCCAGCTTGAGATCCGCGAGCAGCCCGGCCACTTCGAGCGGGTGGATGAGATACGGCTCCCCGGACTTGCGGATCTGCCCCTGGTGGACCTTCGCCGAATAGACGTAGGCCTTCTTGATCAGGTCGAGATCTGCGTCCTTGTGATACGCGTTCACCTTCTCGAGGATGTCGTTCAGACGAATCATCTGCTGCCCTTCAGCATACCTCTGTTCGACGCACCGCAATACACCGGGATTCAGCAGGCGCGTCCGCTGATTGACCCTCGAAGGGCTCACCCGTAGACTCGCGCGGCACCCCTTCCGAGAAAGCACCAACACCATGATCACCTGTCCGGCTTGCGGGAAGGAGAACGAGGACTCGGCGTTCGAGTGCAAGCGCTGCAGGGCGCCGCTCCGCGACGAGATTCCGGAAGAGCAGCCGGCCCAGGAGGCCGCACCCGAGTCCTCGGAGTCGCTGGGCGAGGTGTGCCGCCGCTGCGAGACGTACAACGAGCCGGGCGTTCGCATCTGCACCAACTGCGGATTCGAGCTGTTCGCCGAGGCGCTGGCCGCGGTCGCGCCGATGGACCGGACCCCGCCGCCGACGCCGCCTTCGGACGCTACGCCTCCGGACGGCAACCCGTCGATCACCGCCGAGATGCGCGCGCTGGCACTGAGCGACGACGAGGCGGCGGAAGCGGGCGTATCGCGCGGGAACGGCGAAGAAGCGCCGCCGATGGAGCGAAGGAGATGGCGGCGGCGGCTGCCACGGCGGCCGGAGCAGTCGTCGGCGCGGCAGTCGGAATCGCCGCACGCGGCCGCGCTCCCGAGCCGCCGCCTCCGCCGCCCGCCCCGGCCAGGCGGCCGGAAGCCGCCCCGCCGGCAGAGAAGATCTGCTCGAACTGCGGCGCGGCGAACCCGCCGGCGGCGAAATTCTGTTTCGACTGCGGCACGCCGTTCGCGAAGAAGCCCGTGCCGCCGCCGGAGCCGCCCAAAGCCGAACCTCCGCCGAAGCCGCCCGAGCCGCAGAGAGCGCCTCCGCCGAAGCTGGCCCAGCCGGTCAGAGCCGCTCCTCCTCCGCCGCCCCCGCCGCGAATCGAGCCCCTCAAGCCGGTCACAGCCCGCCCGCCAACAATCGAA
>VBLM01000613.1 GCA_005879095.1 Deltaproteobacteria bacterium | reverse complement strand
GCACTGCGTCGGGGAGGCCGACTTCGTCGTCAGCGGTCGCGTCGACACCGATTGGGCCGAGCACCAGATCGCGACGACCGTCGACTTCGCGCGCTCGAATGCGCTGCTCGGCTGGTACCTCGGCGGGCTCAACTTCCAGGTCGAGCACCACCTGTTTCCGCGGGTCTGCCACCTGCACTATCCGGCGCTGGCGGCCATCGTCGAGGAGACCTGCCTCGCGCATGGCGTGCGCTACCGCTGCGAGCCAACGCTGCGCAGTGCGCTGGCGGCGAACTTCGCCTGGCTGCACCGCATGGGTCTCCCGCTCCGTCTGGAGGTCTCGTGAACATCTGGGTGCCGGCGCTCGCGTGCATCGCGCTCATCATCTTCCTGCTGCTGCAGCGGACTTCGGCCTCGAAGGACAAGTCCGCCGAGCGGCTGGCGCTGCTGGTCGGCGCGCGGCGCGCGTGGGGCGAAACGGACGCCAGCCTGCGGCGGCGCGCGATTTCGCTCTCGCGCTGGCCGTTCAAGCAGGAGGTCCCCGAGGTCGCGTGGTGGGCGCGCATCTGGCGGCGCCGCCGATGAAGAAGGATCGATGTTCGCTGCGTGCGCTCGATCCGCGTTGAGCTACGGCTGCCCGCCCATCTCGATCCGGAATGCCTCGCACGCCTTCTCCAGCCTGACCTTGAGGTCCGCGAGGCCCTCGGTGCCGGCCGACCGCAGCAGCTCGAAGTGGCGGTTCAGCTCGGAATAGCGGGCCTCGCACCTCATCAGCTTCCGCCGGCGGGCGAGGGCGGAGAACTCCGGCGCCGAGGCGCGCATCGCCACCGACAGCCGGTCGAGCCTGCCCTTGCCCTCGCGCAACAGCGCTTCGGTTTTCTGCATGTACGGATCCATCATGGTTGCATCTCCGCGATCATCGCTTCGGTCGTGAGCATCAGCGAGGCTACCGACGCCGCGTTCTGCAGCGCGTGCCGGCTGACCTTGGTGGGATCGATCACGCCGGCCTCCAGCAGGTCCTCGTACTTGCCGGTCGCGGCGTTGAAGCCGAACGCGCCCTTGCCCTCGCGCACCTGATTGACCACGACACTGCCCTCCCAGCCGCCGTTGCCGGCGATCTGGCGCAGCGGCTCCTCGAGCGATCGGCGGACGATGTCGGCGCCGAACTTCTCCGCGCCGGCGAGATCGAGCCCGTCGAGCGCGGGCAGGCAGCGCAGGTAAGCGACTCCGCCGCCCGGCACGATGCCCTCCTCGACCGCTGCCCGCGTCGCGTGCAGCGCGTCCTCGACGCGGGCCTTCTTTTCCTTCATCTCCGTCTCGGTGGCGGCGCCGACGTTGATGATCGCCACGCCCCCCACCAGCTTCGCCAGCCTTTCTTGAAGTTTTTCGCGATCGTAATCGGACCCGGCGGTGATGTCCTCGAGCTGCGCGCGGAGCTGCTTCACCCGCGCCTCGACCGCTGCCTTCGCGCCCTTGCCGTCGATCAGCGTGGTGGTGTCCTTGTCGATGACGATGCGCCGCGCGCGCCCGAGCTGATCGAGCGTGACCGATTCCAGCTTGATCCCCAGCTCCTCGGAGACGAGCCGGCCCCCGGTGAGCGTGGCGATGTCCTCGAGCATGGCCTTGCGGCGATCGCCGAAGCCGGGCGCCCGCACCGCGCAGACGATCAGCGTGCCGCGCAGCTTGTTGACGACCAGCGTGGCGAGCGCGTCGCCTTCGAGATCGTCGGCGATGATCACGAGCGGCTTGCCTGCCTTGGCCACCAGCTCGAGCAGCGGCAGCAGATCCTTCATTCCCGAGATCTTCTTCTCGTGCAGGAGGACGTACGCGTCCTCGAACACCGCCTCCATCCGCTCCGGGTCGGTGACGAAGTAGGGCGAGAGATAACCGCGGTCGAACTGCATGCCCTCGACGACGTCGAGCGTGGTCTCCAGGCCCTTCGCCTCCTCGACCGTGATGACGCCGTCCCTGCCGACCTTCGCCATCGCTTCGGCGATCAGGCTGCCGATGGTCTTGTCGCCGTTCGCCGAGATGCTGCCGACCTGGGCGATCTCCATCTCGCCGCGTGTCGGCCGGGAGATCTTCTTCAGGGCTTCGATCACGGCGGTGACGGCCTTGTCGATGCCGCGCTTGATCGCCATCGGGTCGTTGCCGGCCGCGACCAGTTTCGCCCCCTCGCGGAAGATGGCCTGCGCGAGCACGGTCGCGGTGGTGGTGCCATCGCCGGCGATGTCGGAGGTGCGCGAGGCGACCTCTTTCACCATCTGCGCGCCCATGTTCTCGAAGCGATCCTCGAGCACGATGGCCTTGGCGACGCTGACGCCGTCCTTGGTGACGGTCGGCGCGCCGAACGACTGCTCGAGCACCACATTGCGGCCACGCGGACCGAGTGTGACCTTCACTGCATCGGCGAGCACGTTGATTCCCCGCAGGATCGCATCGCGCGCGCGGACGTCGGAGAGGATTTCTTTTGACATGAGGCCTTTCCCGGACGAGGTCCTCGGCCGCTGCTCGCTCCGGCGTGGGCGGCGGCCGTCGATCGGGAAAGGACCGCTGAAAAGAGAGCGGACTCGACAAGCAGTATAACAGTGTCATTCGCCGCACGCCCGAATGAATGGCCACCGAGCGAACGACGCTGCTTCAGGCGAGGCCATGTCCATTCGTCGCGATGACCTTGGAATAAAAGCGAGCGCTCGCCTTCGGCGTTCGCCGCTGCGACTCGAAGTCGACGTGCACGATGCCGAAGCGCTTCGAGAAGCCCAGTGCCCACTCGAGATTGTCGAGGAGGGACCAGACGAAGTAGCCGCGGACGTCGCAGCCGGCCGCGATGGCGCCGTGCACGGCGCGCAGATGATCGCGCAGATAAGCCACGCGCAACGGGTCTTGCACGCCATCGGGCGGCGCCTGCGGCGGATCGTAGAAGGCAGCGCCGTTTTCAGTGAGATAGAGCGGCACGTCGCCATATCGCTTCTTCACCCAGAGCAGCGTGTCCGTCAGTCCCTGCGGGAAGACCTCCCAGGGAATCTCGGTATGCGTGGCGTGGACCTGCCGCACGGCCGCGGCGCGCAGCGGCCAGCTCGCCGCATCCGCGCGCGTGACGTTGCGCGTGTAGTAGTTGACGCCGAGGAAATCGATCGGCACCCGGAGTGCGGCGACCTCCTCGGGCTTCCAGTCGGGCCAGGCTTCGCCGAAGATCTCCGCGAGCTCCTCCGGGTACCGGCCGAGGAGCGCGGCGTCGAGGTACTGACGGTTCATGTAGGCCTCGGCGCGCAGCGTCGCCGCTGCGTCCTCCGCGCTCGCCGTCGCTGGATACTTGGGCTCGAGGTTGACGACCAGGCCGATCTGGTGGCGC
>VBLM01000612.1 GCA_005879095.1 Deltaproteobacteria bacterium | reverse complement strand
CCGCGATTCGCAGGCGCGCCTGCAGGCCCTGGAGACGAGGCTCTCGGCGATGGAGGGCGCGCTCGGCTCGCTGGTGCAGACCATTTCGCGCCGGCAAGATCTGATGCAGCCGCCCGACGCGCCCCAGCTGGCCGAGGGCCCGCGGCCGCTGGCGCAGGTGAAATGACGCTCAGCGCCGCTGGCTGACGCTGTCGTCAGTGTGACGTATGCGGCAGCAGCGCACCCCGCTGCTGCCGGTAGAAGAACCTGGGCGTCCCGCAGGTCGGACAGATGTCCAATGCCTCGCGCTTTTCCAGCCACGCCAACACGCTCGCCACGAATTCAGCGTGCGACCACGTCAATGGCGACACGGACAAGGGCTCGCCCGTATACGGATGCAATTGCTCGGCGAGAATTCCGCTGGGCAGCGCGTGACGCGACACCCAGGCCAGCAGCGGAATGCACTCGCGCAGATCGTCCACCGATCGCGCCTTGGCGATGCCGTGCTGCGCGAGCCACAGCGTGCAGATGAACCACGGATTGCCCGGCACCGCCGCGTCGCCGTTTGCGCGCTGCTGGTAGGGATCGGACTCGTACCGCGCGACGCCGCCGACGTCGGTCCGCACCCACAATTTCTCGCGGATGGCGAGCATCGTCGCCTCGACCTTCGGATCGTCGGGTGCGAAGGCGCCGAATCGCCACGCGCCGTACAGCGACGCGTCCACGCTCATGTCGGGCTCGTACGATCCGTCCGGCTTGCGCGCCAGCATCCGCGCAAAACGTTTCAGCGACGGGTTCCACAGGCGCTCTTCCATCCCGCGGACGATCTCGTCCGCCGCGCGCCCGTAGCGCGAGGCCATCTCGTTTTCGCCGAACGCCACAGCGAAGGCTTGCGCCGATCGCAGCCCGCCCACCACCGCGCCGCAGGTCCAGGTCAAAACGCCGCGCCGCTCCTCCCACAGATCGTACGAAGGCCAGGGCAGGCCGGTGGACGGATCGCGCCACGAGGCGAGGAAGTCCGCCGACCGCATGAAGGCGCGAAAGAGCGGCTTGACCATTTCCACGTCGCGCCGGCGGAGAAAGCGCTGCCACAGCGCCCAGAGGACGAGCGCGGTTTCGTCTTCCTGGATCGGCAGCTGCTCGGTGCCTTCCGCACCGACCCACGGATGCCACGAGGAGGCGGTGGACCCGTCCGGGTTGTACTTGTGGAGGAGATATCCGTCGGCGGTGACCGATCGCGCGCAGAACTTGTAGAAATGCGAAGTCACGTCGACGTGGCCGGCGGCGTCGAGCGCGGCGGCGACGATCGATCCGTCGCGCGGCCACATGTAGCTGTACGTGTCGCGCGCGAAGGAAGTGATGTCGTGATCGTTGGCGGCGATGATCGCGCCGCGGTTGTCGATCTGCGTGCGCAGGATCAAGAGGCTCTGCAGGAAGAGATCGACCACCTCCGCCGGCAGCTCGCCGTAGTCGAAGCGATCGCGCGCGACCCACAGCCGCCAGAACGCGTCGGTGCGGCGCAGATAGACTGCCGTGCTGCGCGCTCGCAGGCGCTCGGCCTGCTCGCGGACGTCACCGTACGTCTCGCCCATGCCGAGGAACATCGCGCACGAGGACTTGCCGGAGGCCGGCACCTGCACGTCGACGCCCATCGTCGAGTCGACCGAGCCCTGCTCGATCGGGTTCTGCGACAAGACTCCGTCCTCGGCGTCGACGAACGTGCCCTGCGCGCCGCTGAAGCCTTTCTTTCCGGTGGCCCAGCGCTGCGCGCCGAATCCATGCGAGCCGAAGCAGCCGAGGATGGCGTAGCGCTTCGCCTTGTAATGCACGAGGCAGCGGGTCTTGGGATCGAAGAAGACCGTGTCGCCGAGGTCGTAGCCGAAGAGGCGCAGATCGTGGTGCCAGAAGACGCGAACGTCGCGGGGGCGCCCGGCGAGGTCCTCGATGTTTACCTCGCGCACCAGCAGCGGCTCGTGGAAATCGACGGCGTCGGAGCAGCGCAGCCGCAGCCCGAGCGCGGCGTTTTCCATCACCACGTCGGAAACCAGCGTGTCGCGCCGGTAACAGATCTGTTTCTGCCACGCGCCGTCCTCGATCCAGGCGAACTTGCCGTCGGCCCAGATGCCCATCCGGCACGCATGGCCGTCGGTCTGATTCTCGCGGCCGACGTACGGCCAGTAGAGATCGACCATGTTGTAGCGGGCGTCGAAATTGACCAGCAGATCTCCGTTCCCCAGCGTCAACGCACGCGGCATGCAGCGCAGCGTACCTCACCTTGACCGGCGCGAATCGGATCTGGTACCCGCGCACGGTGCAGAGCCGCCCGCCGCAAGAGGGGACTTTCGTCTTCCTTTCCGAACTGCTCGGGCGGCCGGTGGTCGGCGTTTCCGGCGTACGGCTCGGCAGGGTGGTGGATTTTCTCGCCGACGCTTCCGAGCCCGCGTATCCGAAAGTGACGGCGCTGCGGGTCAAGACCTCCCTGCGCGCCGAGATCAAGCGCGTCGAGTGGGCGGACGTGGCGGCGTGCGAACCGCGCGAGACGCGGCTCAAGCGAGACGGCGAAGCGCTCCAACCTTTGAAATTGCTCGGCAACGAGATCCCGCTCGCGCAGGACGTGCTCGACCGGCAGATCGTCGACACCGACGACGCCAAGGTCGAGCGCGTCAACGATCTCCATCTGCTGCGCGCGCGCGGCGAGCTGCGCGTGGCGCACGTCGACGTTGGATTCCGCGGACTGGTGCGCCGGATGGGCTGGCAGTCCGCGGTCGACACGCTGCTCAAAGCGGTGCGGCCGAACGCGCTGTACCTGCGCAAGGAGCAATTCGTTCCCTGGAAGCACGTGCAGCCGCTCGCTGCCGGTCCCTCGAAGGTGCGGCTCGATCTGGCCCGGCGCGCGATGGCGGAAGTGCACCCGAGCGATCTCGCCGAGATCCTCGAGGACCTCGATCGCCGCGAGCGCGCGGTGCTCTTCCGCGATCTGCCGATCGAGTTCGCCGCCGATGCTCTGGAAGAGTCGGAGCCGGGCCTGCAGCGCGAGTTGCTGCGCATGGTCGAGCCCGCGAAAGCCGCCGACATCGTCGAAGAGATGCAGCCCGACGACGCGGCTGAGCTGCTCTCCGAGCTGCCCAAGGAGCAGACCGCCGAGATTCTCGCGGCGATGGATCCGCCCGACGCGCGCATCGTCGAGGAGCTGCTCACCTATGACGAGAACACCGCGGGCCGAATGATGAACACCGAGTTCCTGCGGCTCTCGCCGGCGATGACCGCGCAGCAGGCGCTGCAATCGGTGCGCGATCAGGCGCGCGAAGTCGCGCAGGTGCACGACTGCTTCGTCGTCCAGCGCGACCGCCGCCTCCTCGGTGTTCTGTCGCTGCGCGATCTTCTGCTCGCCAACCCGGAAGTGCCGGTCGACGCGATCATGCACGAGCATCCGGCGCCGCTCGATCCCGGGGAACGGGCTGCGCGCGTGGCCGAGCTGGCGGCCAAGTACAACCTCTTCTCGCTACCGGTGGAGAGGGAGGGGAAGCTGCTCGGCGTCGTC
>VBLM01000611.1 GCA_005879095.1 Deltaproteobacteria bacterium | reverse complement strand
CTCTCGGCCGACGCGCCCTCGGGGACCAAGGAGCACATCCTCCAGGGCAACGTGACCGACGCGGCGTTCCTGCGGCGGCTCGCGCAGAAGCACGGCAACCACCTGCGGATCGAGGGGAAAAAGCTCATCATCGGGCCGCCGCCGTCGGGCGCCAGCATCACCGTCGGTCCCGGCGACGGCCTGCGCAAGGTGAAGGTGCGCGTCCAGTCGAACACGCAGGTCGAGGAGTTCAGCGTCCACGGCTACGACCCCAAGACGAAGAAGGAGTTCGTCGGCAAGGCCAAGGGGTCCGGCGTCGTCGGCGAGGGAACGCAGAAGTACGGCAAGGGCAAGACGCTGTCGTTCGCGGGCCACGAGCACCAGCCGGCGGACCAGGCCACCGCCGAGGCCATGGCCAAGGGCCGGATGCGCAAGATCGCCGAGGGCCACGTGGTCGCGACGCTGGAGACGATCGGCAACCCGGGCATGATCCCGGGCGCGACCGTCAAGCTGGAAAAGATGGGCGCGCAGATCGACGGCAGCTATCGCGTCGAGAAGGCGCTGCACCAGTTCAGCAAGCACGGGTACTACGTGAATCTGAAGGCGGTCCGCGTGGCCAAGGCTTCGCCACCGGCCGCGAAAGCCGCCGCCGCACCCGCACCCGCTCAATCGCCTGCTCCTGCTCCGGCGGGCGGCGGCGCGCAGACCCAGGCGCCCGCCGCGGCAGCGCAGACTCCGGCCGCGGCGCCGGCGGCGGCCGGTGGAACGGCTGCGGCCCAAGGCGGGGCTGGAACCGGCGCCGCGCCCGCGCAAGCGGCGACCGGCGGGACGGGCGCGACGCAGGCCCAGGCAGCGCAAACCGCGGGAACACCGCAGGCTTCGCTCTCGAGCGACGCGAATAACCCACAGGCGCCGGACGCGGCGTTCAAACTGAAGTGGACGATCCAGAACTGGGCGCAAGGGATGAGTGCGACCCTCACGTCCGACCACGACATCGGCGACGGGAAGACGTCGCAGGACGTCACCGGCTCAGTGCAGGCCGACGGCACCGGATCGGTCGCGGTAAGCCCGCCCTCCAGCGGTGCGTTCAATCCGGGCACGTTCAACTACACGTTGACGGTAACGCCGCAAAGCGGCGATCCGGTCAAATCAAGTGTCGCGATCACCGTCGGCGCAGCCGCGGCGCAGACGGCATCCGCGTCACTGCAGATCGGTGATGGCGCTGCCGAGGTCGCTACCGATTACGAAGCTCCGGTCACGTTGACGTGGAAGGTAGCCGGCGCAGCCAGCGCGCAATTGAGCACCGCGCAACCAACCGGCGGGACGACCTTTGAAGGGACGACCGGCGACGGCGGCAAAGTGCGCCTTGCAGTCAACCTTGGCTCCGCGATGCCTTACCGGCTGACGATGTCCGAGGGCATCACGCCGATTGAAACCTGGGAGTTCGAGTTGGCCCCGCCGGACGAGCCTTCGGCCCAACCGGCCGACCTCTCCGGCCCTTCTCCCAAGGTCGCTTTCGGCTCGCTCCTCGGAGCGCCGGTCGCGCTTCCACTCGACGGCGATGGCAACGGCGGCGGGAAGATCACGGTCGATTCCGGCCCACACTCATCGGTCACCTTCACGCTGACGGTTTCACCGAAGGCCGGGGGCGCGGACGTCACCGCCAGCGTCAAGGCGAAGGTGACGAACTTCTTCGTCAAGTTGATGATGGCGGACGGGTCCCCCGCGCCGGCGGGCAAAAAGGTCGCGCTGGAGTTGAACCTTTCTGCGGGGCCGGACGGGACCGAGCCGGTCGGCGGACCGCAGGCGGCATAGGAGCGCGCGATGGCCGAAACCGAGGGGAGCAGCGAGAGCCCACGGCGGATGAAGGTGGGCAAGGAAGAGACGCTGCACCCCGCCAAGAAGGGGTTCATTTTCAAGCCCTCCGCCAAGTTCAAGTACGAGGCGTTCGAGCTCAAATGGCCCGAGGAGAAGGAGGGCGAGGGCGAGATGAAAGCGGCGGAGGGCGTGGCCGAGAAAGAAAACCCGCTCGAATACGCGAAATTCGAGTTTACGTTCAAGGTCTCGGTCTCGAGCGTCTCCGTCCAGTACGACTACTCCAAGAGGGACCTGACCCCCGCCGACTCGATCCGCGAGATGGGCGAACAGCTCAAAGAGGATCACACGCTCTGGGTGAAGCTGTTGACCGAGTCCAAGTCTCCCTTGGAAAAGCTGCTGGTCGATCATGAAGTTGGTAGGGTGGAGTTCGAACGGTTCGAGGGTGCAGTCGACTACGAGAACAACTCGATCACGGGCACCTGGGCGGTCAAGTTCGGCGCGTTCGCCGTCAAATTCCTCGATCTGCAGGGCGAACTGAAGTTCGAGTTCTCGCTCGCAAAGGGTGAACGCGGAAAGAAGCCCAAGTGGCTCGCTGCCAACCTCACCGGCGCGTTCAAGCCGTTCACCGCGCCGGACTTCAAGCTCGTCGACGGCATTGTGATCAAGGGACCCGCCATCGAGGTGGAACTCGAGGCGGAGGTCGAGCCCAATTGGTCGGCCATCGGGCGGCGCGTCCTCGAAGAGGCAAAGGAGCTGCTTCCCGAGGTCATCGAGGCGCTCACCTCGGATACGGCCATCGCCGCCGGCGAGGTGGTGCTGGCTGCGGCCGTCATCTATCTCGCGTACAAGACGATCGACCGGCTGCGCGAGGATGCCAAGGCGTTCGACGACATCGAGGGGCTCGAAAGCCACATCCAGGCCGCCAAGGACGAGATCTGCCGCGGGTTCATCGACGGGGTGCAGAAGTCGGTCCGCGAGCACCCCGAGCCGGGCACTTCGGCCCACGGCCTCGGGATGCAGCTCGGCGCGGTGGGCAAGCAGCAGATCGGCACCGAGCTGCGCCGAAAGCATGGGCAGGATCTGCTCGTGGATAAGCAGGAGTTCGACTACCACTTCGACGACTACATCGTGAAGTGCACCTCGAATCCCCAAGTGCAGCAGGACCTCCTGGCGAAGTGCAAGGCGAGCGGCCAGATCGATTCGCTCGCCCGCTGCGTGGTGTTCGCGGCCTGGGCGGACAACCATTCCGGTCAAACCCCCAACACGAAGATGATCGCGTGGTCGCACATGTTCCCCGGATGGAACAACAACGGCAGCATCGCGGAGAAGCGCACGCTCCTTCGTGCGCTCGGCAGGCTTTCCTACCGGGCGGCCGGCTTCAACGAGCCGTCGGAGTCGCTGGTCGCCCCTGTCGCGGTCTAGGACGTGAAGACGAGGGTGCCGATCAAAGGGCGAAGAAGACCGTCAGCCACTCCGACAGGCGGGCGATGTCGGTCGCGCGCGTGTTGGCACAGAGCCAGTGCAGCGCGCCCTGGTGGAAGCCGCCGCCCCCGTAGACGATCACGCCCGGCAGCGGCAGTGTGGTCAGGTTGAGCATCGCATACGGGAGCTTCTCGTCGGCCGTGCCGGTGACGCGCTGGTACTTGGCCTCGACCGCGAGCCGGTTCCCGTTGCGCGCGTCGCGGAAGAGGACGTCTACCTCCCGGTCCTTGCCGTAGATGGTCTTGCCCACCGTCAGCTTGCGCCGGTAGTCGAGCCCCAGCGTCACGCCGATCAGCGCGATGATGCGCTCGAATTCGGGCGGCGACAGCTCGAGCGTGTCGACCCGGGCCGCGAGCAGCCGCGTTTCTTCCGTGGTGAGCGGCAGCCGCACGGAGTGATCCGCGGCCACCACCCAACGGTCGAGCCCGCTCGGCTCCCACGACCGGAGCGCGGCGAACAACTCCGGCACCGGCCGGGGTGGCGAGACCAGCTGCAGCGGCTCCGGATGCGTCATCTGCGTCTCCCGCTCAGCGCCCACGCGCGCCAGGCGCGCAGCTCTGAAGGCTCTCCGGCGCGCTCGGCCTCGATGCGCAGCGCGCGCCGGATCGCAGCCTCGCGCTCCTTGGGCCGCAGGGCCAGCAGTTTTTCCAGCGATTCACACGGCGCGCCGTCGTCATCGAGCCAGCCGCAGGCGCGGGCCGCGTCGAGCTCGTCGTCGCCGGCCGTGCCCTCGACGAGCTCTTCCAGATCGGGCGGCTCGCGCGGATCGGGCGGGACTTCCGACGCCCGCGCGACTACCGCCCCATTCGGCGCCAGTTTCGCCAGCGACGGATCGAGGTAGGCGAGGTCGATGTCACCGAGCAAAAAGCGCCGCTCGAGCTTGCGCGCCTCGACGCCGGCGACGCCCGAGCCGCAGAAAGGGTCGACGACGAGCTCGCCCGGCTGCGTGCTCTGCGCGATCAAAGTCCGCAGAATTGCAGAAGGTTTTACCGCCGGGCCGGGCACGCCCGCGCGCGGCGCCATGAGCACGTCGGGAATGCCGAGGTCGTTCAGCGCGCGCTTCCCCTTCTCGAAGAAGAGGATCCGTTCGCTGGCGGCCCGGTAGTGGTAGCCGGTGCCGCCGCGGATCTTCGCGCCGTCGAGCGTGGTCTTCGCCCAGAGGATCTCCTTCCAGTACGTGAAGCCGCACGAGCACCGGCGTGCGCCGTTCGGCAGACGCGGGCCGCCCACGTTCTGCTGCTGCTTGATCACGTCGGCCGTGACTTCGTCGCAGAAGAGGTAGAAGTGCCGGTCGGGCTTCAAAGCCCGGTACACCTCGCGGAGCAATTCCGGCAGCCGTTCATTGGGCACCGTGGCGAACCAGTTGGTCGTCAGCCGCGTCGTGGTGCCGCGGGCGCGGTGAATCTGCAGCGACTCGTAGGGCGGGTCGGTGACGACGAGGTCTACCGACTCCGGGGCGAGACTGCGTAATAAGTCGAACGCGTCGGAGACGACCACACGGCCAGGCTCGCCGGGTTGCGGCGCTGTGAACGGGGGCATCGCGTTGAGTTCGGTCATGCGCGCAATCTGCCAGAGCCCCCTGACATTGCGTTCAGTATGGCGTAACCGCGGGGAAAAGTCGCGCGTATGCTGGAGCGATGCTGCTCGCGGCCCTGCCCATCCTGGTCGAGCTGTTCACGTCCGAAGGCTGCTCGAGCTGCCCGCCCGCGGACGCCGCGCTGGCGCGGCTGCACTCTCCGAACACGTCGACTACTGGAACAACCTCGGCTGGCGCGATCCGTACTCGGACGAGCAGTTCACCGACCGCCAGTCGCGGTACTCGCCGATGCTCTCTCGCAGCCGGGTCTACACGCCGCAAGCTGTCGTCGACGGGCAGATCGACGTCCTCGGTTCGGACGAGAGCGGCATCGCCCGCGCCGCGAAAGGCGCGGCAGCCGAGCCGCACGGCACCGTGCAAATCGTACGAAATGTACAAAATGTACAAAACGTACAAAACGCGCGCATCACCGCGACCGGCCTCCCCCCGCACGGCCCGGCCCAGGTCCTTCTCGCCGTGGTCGAGGACGGGCTCTTCAGCCACGTCCTGCGCGGCGAGAACGTGAAGGGCGTCGGCAGCATCCCGGCGAGCGCGAAAGACTTCACCGTCGACGCCGAAATCCCGGCCGACCCGGCCTGGAAGCGCACCCGCATCGTCGTTTTCATCCAGGATCGCGAATCGTTGCGTGTGCTGGCGGCGGGGTCAATGTAACGTAAAAAGATGCGGCGGTGGCGCGTCTTCACCCTCACCTGGCTCTCCTACGCCACCTATTACTTCGCGCGGAAGAACTTCCCGGTCGCGAAGCGCACCATCCAGACCGAGTTGGGCATCTCGACCGCCGGGCTGGCGGCTATCGACACCGGCTACCTCGCGACGTACGCAATCGGCCAATTTGCCGGCGGATGGCTGGGCGACCGGATCGGCTCGCGCCGGCTGATCGGGTACGGAATGATCCTGTCCGCACTGCTGATCGCGGCCTTCGGCGCGTCGAGCACGGCGTCCCTGTTCGCGCTTTTCTTCGGCCTCAACGGCTTCGTCCAGGCCACCGGCTGGCCCGGAAACGTCAAGGCGATGGCCGCCTGGTACGGCCCGACCGAACGCGGCGCGGTGATGGGCTTCTGGTCCACCTGTTTCCAGGTCGGCCCGCTCGTCGCGACCGCGCTCGCGGCCTGGCTGCTGGCGCACTTCGGCTGGCGGACGGCGTTTTTCGGGCCCGCGGTCTGGGTCGCTCTGGTCGGACTGCTCGTTCTGCTCTTCCTGCAGGAAGGCCCGCACACGACCGTGGAAACGAAGCCCGCGCGCATCGACGTGAAAGCCGCCGCGCGCGAGGCGCTACGCAACCCGATCGTCTGGCTGCTCGGCGCCTCTTACTTCGGGATGAAGCTGAT
>VBLM01000608.1 GCA_005879095.1 Deltaproteobacteria bacterium | reverse complement strand
GGCGCCGCGCAGCGTCCCGCGGTGGGCGTGGCCATGAACGGCCAGATTGGGGCGGAGTTGATCGAGCGGGCCGGAGAGCCGGGTCGCTCCGAGAAAAGGAAAGATTTCCAGCGGTTCGCCCTCCAGGGTCTGTCGGCAGGGCGAGTAGTGCAGAAGCGCGATGCGGTGCTTCGTGCGCAGACGGAAGAGGGCCTTCTCCAGCTTCAGCTCTTCGCTGATGCAAACGTCGACGAAGACTTTCAAAGCCTCCTCGCCGAAGCGCTGCAGTTGGGCCACCTCGAATCCGCCGGCGAAGCCCTTCACGCCGGCCACGCCGAAGTCGTTCACTTCCCAGGCGTCACCGTCGAGGACGTGGACCCCGGCATCGCCGAGCGCCTTGCGCACCGCCGCGTCCTGTCCCGATTCGTAGTCGTGGTTTCCCAGGACCGCGCACCGTTCCATCTTGACCTGCGACAACTCCTCGGCCAGCCACAGCGCCTCTTCGGGAGTGCCGTGGTCGGTCAGATCGCCCGCGAGAAGGAGGACTTCCGCTTCCTGGTCCACTCCGCGGAGCGCCACGGCGATGTTGCGCCGCGTGTCCGCGCGGCAGTGGAGATCACCGACCGCCGCGATGCGCATCGTCTTGCCCTTCGGACCGCGCCGGGTACCTTACCGGGTACGCCTGATCGCCGGTCCAGTCTTTCGATTCGAATTCACGTGCGTCGAGATACCCCTCCACGTTGGTCTCGTGAAGGTACTGCTGCCGGGAGAGGAGCGTGCCGCGGCAGATCTGGTCTGCGCCGGCAGCCTCGTCCTCTCGCCGCCGCAATCGATCGAGCAGCTCGTCCATCACCCAGCGCGGCACCTGGTCCTTGTCGCTGGGAAAGGAGAACCGGAACGTGATCAGGTGGACCAGCAGGATCTCCCAGTACCGCTCGCCGAACCGCCAGAGGAGGTGTTTCCAGTCCATCTCCGAGCCTTTGGCCCGAAGCAGGTGGTGGATGTCCGCCCCGTCGAAGCGCTCGCGCTCCTGAATGAACGCTTTGGACCAGATCATCTCCTCGGCGGGTACGACCAACGCCTCGCGATCGAGCACCTCGCAGGTCTCTGCGCGGCGGCGCCAGAGGTCATCGACGGTGGCGATGCCGTTGCCGGAGGAGAAGATGAGATCGATGAAGTACGCGCCGCGGAAGGCCTTGGCGATCCAGAGCGGGTCGGTGAACTCCGTCCGATAGCCTTCGCGGTCGAGCGCCTCGAGGGCGCGCTCGATGTGATCCTTGCGAAGGAACAGGTCCAGGTCCTTGGTGTCGCGCCAGATCCCGGTGTGCGTCTTCAACGCGTAGGCGCCGCCGACCATGGGCTCGAAGCCCTGCTCTTGCAGGACCGCCAGCGCGCGCCGGTGGGCATCGCGCTCTTCTTTCTCCTGCGACGGCACCTTGCGAACTTGGGGACTGCGGAGAGCGGAGGCAAACGCGTCGGGCAGGAGAGCGGGCTAGCGCCTGGCGGCTTTCGCCGGCCGTCGAGGCTGGCAGCGGGGGCAGTAGTAGGTGCTGCGGCCGCCCTGGACGATGCGCGCAATCGGCGTCCGGCACGTCTTGCACGGCTGGCCGGCGCGGTCGTAGACGAGGAAGAAGTTGTCGCCGCCCTCTTCGACGTACGTGATCGGCTCGTCGCTCTCTTCCTCCGACATCGCGTGGCGCAGAGAATCGCCGATCGCTTCCACCAGCCGATCGGTCTCGGCGCGCGAAAGGCTGGTCCCGAGCCGCCGCGGATCGAGCGCTGCCCGGTGCAGCGATTCAGAGACATAGATGTTCCCCAGTCCGGCGAGCACGCGCTGGTCCATCAACGCTTCCTTCAGCGACCGGCGCGTCCGCTTCAACGCCGCGTGCAACCGGTCCGCGTCGATGCCCGGCAAAGGATCCGGTCCCAGCCCGCTGAACGACGGAAGTCGTCGTAACTGTTCGACCTTTCCGCGCAGGAGGAGCCCGAACAGGCGCGGGTCGCGATAGTCGACCGCGTGGCCGTCGGAGAGCTCGATCGTCGCGCGCACGTGCGATGCCGGCTGCTCGCCCTTGCGCCGGCGAATCCACTTCCCGGTCATGCCGAGGTGCGAGATCAGCCCCTCGCCGCCGTCGAACTTGAGCAGCATCCACTTCCCGACCCGGTCGATCTCCTGCAGCCGCCGCCCCTTGAGCTGCGCGAACCGCAGCGGCGACTGGGTCCGCAGCACACGCGACTTCGGCGCCCGCGCCGCGACGATGCGCCGTCCGGACAGCCACGACTCGAGCTGACGGCGCGCGATCTCGACCTCGGGGAGTTCGGGCATTCAAGTCACCTCAATGCGACAGCTCCGCATCCAACCGGCGCAACAGCGCCCGCGCCGTCTCCGCCGGCAGCGACGCCCCGCCCCACCGCGCGGCGGTATACGCGGAAGCCAGCTCTTCGACGGCCGGCGACCGCGCCCGCTGCGCGGCTTCATGCGGAGTCGTCGAGGGCAAGACCTCGAGCCCCGACCGCTGCAGCCGGACCCGCGCCCGCCGCCAGAGCTGCAGCGCGCGCCGCTGGTCCGCGTCGAGGAAGGCCCGCGTCCCTCTGGAGCCGGAGCGCGGCAACCGCACCCGCCGCAGCGCGAACGCCAGCAATCCCGCTCCGGCCAAGGCGAGGATCCCGAGCAGCGCGACCCGCAGCCGCGGCGCCGCGCCGGCCTTCCCCGACAGCCGCCGCCCGGCCTCGTTGATCAGAGCGCCGATCCGTTTCACCGCCTGCGCCTGCGAGAGGAGATCGTAATCGACCACGAACGCTCGCCACTTCTGCTGCACCGTGTCCCAGAGGAGCACCACGTTGGCCCACAGCGAATCGAGCTGGCTGCCGCGCTCGCCGGCGGGCGTCGGGTCGAATCGCGCAAAGCCGACGCCCGGGAAATACACCTCGACCCAGCTGTGCGCGTCGCCGGCACGGACCGCGTAATACCCGGCGGTCGTCAGCTGCCCGCCGTAATAACCGGTGACGTTGCGCGCCGGAATCCCCAGCGTCCGGAGCATCAGTACCATCGCGCTGGAGAAGAGCTCGCAGTGCCCCTTCTTGCGCACGAAGAGGAAGTCCGCGATGGGGTCCCGCACTTCGCCGGGCAGATCGCGCGTGTACCCCAGTTTCGACGAGAGATACTGCTCGATCGCTGCCGCCGCATCGGCCGGATCCTTTCCCCCGCCGATCTGCTGTGCCAGCGCGGCCACGCGCGGGTCGAGGTTCTTCGGCACCTCGAGATCGACGGCGATCCAGGGCGGATACCGCGTGCGACGGCGGCGCAGCAGGTCGAGCGAGGGCTCCTCGGCGTTGACGGTGACGACGTAATGCAGGTCGCCTATGTCCACCGGCTGGTAGAAAAGGTCGCCCGCGCTTCCCACCAGCAGGCGCGGCTGCACGCCCGAGGCGTTGAGCGGCCGTTTGAACTCGACGCCCAGCGGCCAGCCCTCGGGAGTCAGCACCACCCCGTCGCTGAAGCCGGCCACCGCCTCGATGTCCGCCACCACCGGCGGGCGGCTGCGCCCGTAACCACGCTGTAGCAACGGCGCCGGAGGCAGACGCATCGGCGCGCCGCCGCCGGTGCCGTGCATTCGCCACCCTCTCCCCGTCCACACCTCCAGCGCGCGCGCCCGCCAGTGCATGTCCAGGTTCTTGCGGCCCGGGTCGGGGTCGAGCCGCACCCGCAGCACCACGCGCGGGTCGTCGGCGATGGTGCCGTGCCGCGACAGGTC
>VBLM01000607.1 GCA_005879095.1 Deltaproteobacteria bacterium | reverse complement strand
CCGCACCGCCTGGCCGACCGCAAAGCCGCCGGTGTAGGCGGGCGTCTGCGAGCCGGACGACGATGCGATGCTCGGCGAGTTTCCGCCGCAGCCGAGCGAGAACGTGATCGTGCTCACGTCGGAGTTCCCGGTGCTGTCGGAGGTGGTCATCGCGAGCTTGTACGGTCCGCCCGCCACGTCCGGCGTGAAGACGATGCTGCTGCCCGTGTTCGCCCCGATGGTGGCGTGGCTGCCGGCGGGGGCCGAGACCAGCGACCAGCTGGTGCTCTTCGCCTGCGCCGGCGTCACCGCGAACGCGCCGCTGCACACCGCGGCGTCGAAGTCCGGATCGCTGGTGAGCGCGCTGATGGTGACCGCGTATCCGAAGTAGAAGCCCTTCGAGCTCGTCTGGTTACCCGCAGCGGTGGTGCCCGTCGTCGCCGTGGCCGGCAGGCTGTCCGCCGGCTGCGTCCCGGTGCCGCTGACGCTCTGCGAGATGCTGAATTGCTGCGTCACCGGAGCGTACGCGCCGCAGTTGTTGATCGCCGGCGCACAGGTGGCGGTCAGGCCCGGCGCGGTGCAGCCGACCGGCGTCGGCAGCGTCGCCGACCGGCCCTTCGCGTCGGTGGCGACGAGCTGCACCTTGTAGCCGGCCGCCGCTGCGCCCTGGCTCACCCGCAGCGTGGCGATGGCGCCGCCGTTCTGGCTGAGCGACGTGGTGGCCCCGATCGGAGCAGCGACAACGGTGAACGCGTAGGAGATCGGCGTCGAGTGGAAGCGCGTCGGGCAGGAGGAGTTGCCGTCGGTTGCCGCGGGCGCGGTCAGCGTGATGTCGGCATTGGCCCGCGGGGTGGCCGAGAAAGCGACGCCGCCTGGCGAGGCGCCGAACGTCGGCGCCAGAGTGCCGCAGCCGCTCGTCGTCACGCTATAGAACAGCGGAACAGTGCCGTTGCCGACGCCGTCGCGGACCACGAGGCCGAGCTGGTACACGCCCGACTGATCGGTGCCGAGCAGCGGGTTCTGCGCGGTCGCCGACGACAGCGCGGCCTGGCTGCCGGGCGGCCGCGAGATCAGCGACCACTCGTAGCTCAGCGACGAGCTGCAGGTGCTGGCGACGGACTGCGGGAAAAGCTGGACCGTGTCGCCGGCGTTGGGCGTGGCGGGGTGGCTGGTGCCGTCGGTCGGGTCGACGTCGGTGGCGATGAAGGAGAAGCTCCCGGTCGGCGTCATCGTCGAGACGCAGGCGTTGGCCGAGATGGTGGTGTTGAAGACCGTCGCGTTGCCGCCGTTGTCGGTGACGACCAGCTGGACCGCGTAGGTCCCGGCGACGTCGATGGTGAAGCCCGGCGCCGATCCGGTGGCGGTGCTGAGCACGGCATTGCTTCCGGGGGGCGCCGAGGTCAACGTCCAGCGCTCGGTCGCGGCGGCCCCGCCGGTCACGCAGAGATCCCCCGCGGTTCCGGGCGACGGCAGCGCGGCGGTGAAGAGCGTGACCGCGGCGCCTTGCGTGACCGAGTAACCGCCGCCGAGCAGGTCGGCCTGCGGCGTGCCGGCGATCTTGAGGCCGATCGGCTCGTTCGTGCCGGTGGCGTTCGGCAGCGTCGGTCCGCAGGCGCCGGTGGCGACGGAGACCGAAACGGACGCCGACTGGAGGCCGAACGGATCGGTTGCGACTACGCTCCACACATAGGTGCCGGCGAGATCGGCCGTGAAGCGTATCGTGCTTTCGGCGAAGTCGAACGACCACATGTCACCGGTCGTGAACGTGCCGGCGCCGATGACGATGCCGACCCCTCCGCGAATTCCAGAGCCGCTGAAGGGTCCGCCGGCGGCCGGCGTCCCGTCGACGCTGACGTTGTAGCTGGTCGCGCTGGCGAACGTCACGACCACGCTGTGGGCGCTGGCCGACGAGGCCGTCACCGTGCCGGTGCTGGCGAGGTTCTTCGTGACGCTCGCCACGGGCGTCGGCGGCGACGTCTGCGACGAGCCGGCCGGCGCCGACTGCAGCGACCACGTGTAGCGCGGCGTGGCCGAGGCCGGGCTGCAGACGCTCGCCGACTCGTCGGCGTCTGTGTGGAACGCGGTCAGCGCGACGATCGAGCCGACGTCCGGCCGCGAGGCCGGCGCGCCGATCTGCGTCACGACCGGGGCGTTGAGGCCGCAGCCCGTCGGCGCCACGCTGAGCGCCAGGGTGGCGGAGGTCGAGAGGCCGTTGGAAGCCGTCGCGACCGCCCGCACCACGTAGCTGCCCTTCACGTCGGCGCGGAAACTGTTGCCCGGGTCGACGAAGTTGGGCGGCGTGGTCAGCGCCGGGAAGGTCGGGTTGTCGCTGACCGGCACAGTCGCGCTCGAGGCCAGCGTCGCATGGGATCCGGCCGGCGCGGAGACGATGCTCCAGGAGATGCCCGTGATGTCGGTCTTGAACCCCGGGCAGGCGGCGGTGTCGTTGTCGCCGTCGGTGACCGTGGCGCTGATGGCGTCGGCGGTATTGCCGTTCGGTGTCGCCGTCGCCGCCGACAGCACGGTGAAGACCGGCGCGCGCGCGCCGCAGGTCGAGCTGGTGACCGGCAGGAACGCCGGGTCGGAGACGTTGCCGAGCGCGTCTGTGACGGTGAGGGCCACCTGGTAGGTGCCCCTCGGCAGGTCGGCGACGAACGCCGGCTGCTGCGCTTCCTGCGAAGGAAGCGACGCCGAGCTGCCGGTCGGGATCGAGATCAGCGACCACCGATAGCTGTACGGCAGCACGCTCAGGTTGCAGGTCGACGAGTTGGCGTTGGTGATGATCGCCGTCTCGTTGTCGACGAAGCCGTTGGCGTCCAGGTGCGCGCCGGCGAGGCCCATGGTCACGCGCTGGCCGGCGTTGGGCGAGGCCGGCGTCGCCGGTTGTCGGTGACGGTGAGCTGCACCGCGTAGGTGCCAGGCACGTCCGGGGTCACCTGCGGCGAGGGACCGGACACCGCCGAGAGCGTCGCCTGGCTCGCAGCCGGCTTCTGCGTCAGCGACCAGGCGTACGCGTAGGTCGGCTGCTTCACGCAGGAGTCGACCACGAAGCTGCCGGGGCCGGTCGAGAACGTGTACGTGTCGGTGGCGGCGAAGCTGCCGGAGAACATCAGGACGACGCCGTTCGCGTCGAGCGGCTCGAGGCCGGAGCCCTGCGTCGTGATCGTCGAGCTCGGCGCGCCGGCATCGACCTTCACCTTGTAGGTGGCAGTGCCGGGCAAGCCGCCAGCCTGGATCGTCACCAGGTACGTGTGCGCGCCGTTCGGCGAGCCGCTCGCGCTGACCGCGCCGGTGCCGGCGCCCGCGTGCGTCACCGCCGGCGGGGCGTCGAGGGTGAGCGGGTTGCCGGTCTTGCTGCTCGAGGCGTTGCTCGCGCTGATGGGGAGGAAGCCGATCGCGTCGTGCGCGCGGACGCCGCCGAAGACCGGCTCGCATGCCGCGGTGCTGATGCTCACCTGGACCGGATCGGACTCGAGCCCGGTCCCGTCCGTCGCCGCCACGCTGTAGGTGTAGGTGCCCGCGACGTCGGGCGTGAGCGTGAAGGTCGGGCTCGACGAGCTGACCGTCGTCGGCTGCACGCTGCCGCTCGGCAGCGAGACCGCGCTCCAGGCATAGCTGGTCACGGACGCCCCGGAGCTGGCGCCGCACGCGCTGTCGGCGTCGGTGGCGTTGGCGACGAGGTCCACGGCCTGGCCTACCGCCGGCCGCGAGAGGACGCTGGTCGTGCTCCCGGAGGCGAAGGTCGAGATCGAGTTGACCAGCGGCGCGCTCGAGCCGCAGGCCTTTACGTCGATGCTGGCGTACGACGAGGCCAGCGTCGGATCGCTCGAGATGCCCGTCCTCGGGTTGGTGGCGACGACGTGGACCTGGTACCGGAGCGGGCTCACCGCCGGCCCGCCGACGAAAGCCTCGAAGATCGTGCCGGCGCCGCTGGCGCTGCTCAGGTTGGCCCTGCCGCCGATCGGAACGGTCGAGATCGACCACGCGAACGTCGGCTGCTGCCCGGTGGGCAGGTGGAACCGGTTGCTGCACGAGGTGTCGTCGGCGTTGCCGTACATCGCAGTGAACACCGTGTTCGTCGTGTCGTACGAGTTGGTCAGGACCGCCCCGGAGAGCGCGGATGTGCCGCCGTTGTTGGAGATCGAGACCGTGGGCAGGTTGGCGCCGCACTTCGAGCTGATGATGGTGATGAAGTTCGGCGCCGCGCTGGTGTTGCCCAGCGCGTCGGTGGCCACGACCGAGAGCTGATAGGTGCCGTTCGCGACGTCGGGCACGAAGCCCGGCGAAGGATCGGTCGTGGAGGTCAGCGTGGCGTGGCTGCCCGCGGGGGCGGCGACGATCGCCCACTGGTAGCCGATCGGCGAGACGTGGGCGCCGCAATTCGCGTTCGGATCGGAGGCGACCGCGGTGACCGTCACGGTCGAACCGACGTTCGGGGTGAAGGTGCTCGCCGGGTTGTTGGTCGTCCCGGTGTCAGGGTCGACGACCTTGATCATGCCGATCGAGCTCCAGGTGAGCTGCGCAGCGGTGGGCGGGGTGTTGCTGCAGCCGTTGACGCTCAGGTTGAAGAACACCGGCGCGGCCGCGAAGCCGGCGCCGTTCGTCACCGTCAGCGCGAACTGGTAGTTGCCGGCCTTGTCCGGCGTGAACGTCGGCTGGCCGGATGCAGCGGCGGGATTGCTCAAGGTCGCCGTGCTGCCGGCCGGAGCCGAGACGATCGACCACAGGTACGAGTTGCTCGCCGCCGCCGGCAGGCAGTTGTTGTTGGTCACGTGCGTCGACGGATCGGGGAACGTGAACGCCGTCGCCTGGAATTGCGTCGCGGTCTGCGTCGTGAACGACGAAACCACCGGCGCATTGAGCGAGCAGGAATCGGCGGTGACGCTGGCGAACGCTGCTGCCCCCTTGAGGCCCAGGCTGTCGGTTACGTCCAGCTCGAACTGGTAGTCGCCCGGCACGTCGGGGACGAAGGTCGCCCCGGTCAACGAAGTGGGCGAGGCGATCACGGCGCTGGAGCCGGCCGGACGCGACACGATCGACCACTGGTACGTCTTCGCCTGTCCGTTGACGCCGAAGCATGCGTCGTCGCCGTCGGTGACCACGCCGCTCAGCGCCACGCTGTCGAGGGTGGGCCGCGGATGCGTGTACGACCCGACCAGCGTCGGTGTCGCGGTCGCGTTGGTGATCTTCGGCGCGTGCGAGCCGCAGTCCGAGGTCTGGACGGTGACGAACTTCGGAGCCGACCTGCTGCCGTTCGAATCGGTGACGACCACGTTGAACTGGTAGGGTCCGATCACGTCGGGCTTGAACGTCGCGGTCGAATTCGTCACCGCCGGCGTGCCGGTAGTGGTCGTCGTCGTAGCCGTGATCGCAGCGCCGCTGCCGGCCGGCCGCGAGACGAGCGTCCATTGATAAGACAGCGTCTGGTCGGCGGCGGGGTCGGGCGTGCAGAACCCGCGTCCGGCGTTGTCCGGGTCGTGCGCCGACGCGTTCAGCGTCACGCTGGTGTTCGGATCGGGCGGCGTTCCGGGCCCGGTTGCGCTGTCGATGATCGGGGCGTTGCTGCCGCAGGAGTTCGTGTACACCGAGATGAACGCGGCCACGCTCTTGAGCCCGGTGGAGTCGGTGATCACCAGCTGGGCCTGGTAGGTGCCGTTGGCGACGTCGGGCTTGAAGTTCGCCTCGCCGCCGGAAATCGTCGGGTCGGTCGTCGGGTTGACGATGAATGCCGCGCTCCCCGACGGCCGGGAAGCGAGCAACCACGCGTAGGTGAACGTCTGCTTCTGGCCGGTCGGCAGGCAACCGTTGTCGGCGTCGAAGGGCACCGCCGTGAGGCTGACGGTCGCGCCCGGGTTGACGGTTGGAGCGCCGTTCACCAGCGGAGCGCCGACGGTGCCGATGCTGCTC
>VBLM01000605.1 GCA_005879095.1 Deltaproteobacteria bacterium | reverse complement strand
TTTTCTCGAGCAGTTCATTACGCGACTCGAGCGCGTCCCACTCCTCCACGGCGACCAGGACAGCCGCACCGCGTCCGCGCTGCGTGATCAGCAACGGCCGGCGGGATTCCCGCGCATGATTCACCACTTCGTGAGCCTTGCGTCGCAAGTCGGAGACCGGTCGGACCTCTTCAGTAAAGTTTCGCATGGGGACTCCCAATGTACCCTCTTAAAGGCCCCCATTCAAGGATCATCAGAAGACCAGCGAGAGACCGGCGGTGGCTACGTACAACGAATCGTCGCCCGAGGTGAGCCCGATGCCGACCGCGCCGTGGGCCGCCAGCAGCTGGAGGTGTACGGCGACTGCCTTCCAGACCGGGTAGTCCGCTTCGACCATCGCCGACCATCCGTTCTCCTCCCGCAGCACCGCGTACCCCAGGCCGCCCGCCAGCCACAGCCGGCCAACCGGAAATCGCGCCAGCGCGCCGAAGAGCAGCGAGTCGGTCGCGATGTAGTTGGCGCGGGTGATGATCAGGTCGAACCACGGCCCCACCCAGAGCGAGGGCAGCGCGTGCCAGGTCAGGTCGACGCCGAGTCCGATCGCGGTCGCGCCCTCGCCGCCGCTCACCGGCAGCGACGGGTCCGCGTTGGCGCCCAACGATTGATGCCCGGGCCCGTACGCGCCGTGAAGCTGCAGGCCGAGCAGCCCGCCCTCGCGCTGAACCAGTGGCGCGCCCGACTTGAGCGGCGCGAACAGTTTTTCGCAGGCCTGCGCGACCGAGCGGTCGAGGTCGTCCGCGGTCGTCCCCGCCGCGACCGCGCCGGCGATCAACTCGCCCGATCGCGTGTCGTGCAGCTTCATGTTCAATTTGTACTGGGTACCGAACTTGAGCAGCTCGCCGCTGACGACCACGTCCGCGCCGATGCGCCGCCCGGTGTCGACCTCGCATTCGCCTTCACAGTTGGCCAGGTCCTTCCCGCTCGCCTGCAGCAGCACGAGCATGTTCTCGCGGGTGATCACCTTCATCGACGGCAGGATTTCCTTTGCCGCCGCGCGCACCTGGTCGGCGAGATACGCGGTGTTGATCCGCTCGGCAGGCGGCACCTCATCGCGGAACTCGAGTACCGCTATCACCTGCGCCTGCGCCGCCAGCAAGAGCGCGAGAATCATCCTTTGGGCCTCTCTCCGAAGATCGCCGTGCCGACGCGGACGATGGTCGCGCCTTCCTCGATGGCGGCCTCGTAGTCGGCGCTCATGCCCATCGACAATTCGCGAAGGCGCAGCTTTTCCGCCAGCTGCCGGAGCGCTCGGAAGTGCGGGCGCGGGTCGCCGGAGGCAGGCGGGATGCACATCAGACCCTCGACCTGGACGAGCCCGCGGATCTCGTCGAGCAGCGCCGGCGCGTCCTCGGGCAGCACGCCGGCCTTTTGCTGCTCGCGCCCGACGTTCACCTCGAGCAGCACCCGCTGCGGCCCGCGTTTCGAGATTTCACGGGCGAGCGAAATGCGGTCGCAGGTGTGGATCAGCTCGACTTTGCCGGCGACGAGCTTCGCCTTGTTCGACTGCAGCGCGCCGATGAAGTGCCATTCGGCGTCGGGCAGCTCGGCGGCCTTGTCGCGCAGCTCCTGCGCGTAATTTTCACCGAAAATCCGGTGACCTGCGGCCATCGCCTGGCGCAGCTTGTCGATCGGCTGCAGCTTGCTGACGGCGATCAACTTGATTTGGCGGACATCGCGACCCGCCCGCTCGCACGCGCGCGCGATCCGCTCGTTGACTTCGGCGAGCCCCGTCTTCACGTCCACGGCAGCTCCACGCCGGCCTCGCCGAGCATCTCCAGAGTCTCCACCATCGGCAGGCCGATCACGTTCGAGAAGCTGCCGTCGATCGCGGTCACGAACGTGCCGGCCATGCCCTGCAGCGCGTAGGCGCCGGCCTTGTCGTCGCCTTCGCCGGAATCGACGATGAACTTCACCTGCCGGGGCGTGAGCCGCGCAAACCAGACGGCGGTTTCCACCTCGCGGACCTGGTCGTTGACGCAGATCGCCGTAATCACTCGATGTTCTCGCCCGGAGAGCCGTTCCAGCATGCGCTGTGCGTCAGACCGGTCGCGCGGCTTGCCGAGCACTTCGCCGTCTACGACAACGATCGTATCCGCCGCGAGCGCGGTCTGGCCCGCCGTCCGCTGCGGCGCGGCCTTCTCGACGGCCATCCGACGAACGTAGCGAAGGGCGGCCTCACCCGGCCGCTGCGTCTCGTCGATGTGCGACGGCGACACCGAAAAACGCACCCCGGCGCGCTCGAGAAGCTCGCGCCGCCGCGGCGACGCCGAGCACAGCACCAGTTTCATGCGCGCCCTGTACCGGAAATGGCGCGCCGCGACAACTCGGCATAGACTCTATGGAATGCGCGGCAAAGATCTGCTCCGCGAGCTGCAGCGCACCGTCGACGAGCTCGCGGTCCTCAACGAGATTGGCAAGGCGCTGACCTCGTCTTTGGACATCGGCGAGGTGATGCACGTCATCCTCGCCAAGGTGAGCGAGCTGTTGAAGCCGCGCAACTGGTCGTTGCTCCTGAAAGATCAACCGACCGGCGAGCTGTACTTTCATGCCGCGGTCGGCGCCGGCTCGGATCAACTCCTCGGCCTGCGCATCAAGCCGGGCGAGGGCATCGCCGGCTGGGTCGCGCAGCACAACCTGCCGCTTCTGGTCCCCGATGTCGCCAAGGACGCGCGCTTCGCCAGCCGGTTCGACGACGCGTCGCGATTCCACACCGCGTCGATCCTCTGCGTGCCGCTCGCCTTCAAGGGCCGTACGCTCGGGGTGATCGAGCTGGTCAACAGCGACGGCGACCCGGTCTTCTCCGAGGAGGACCTGCGCATTTTGAGCACCGTCGCCGAATTCTCCGCCATCGCCATCGAGAACGCGCGCAACTTCCACAAGGTGCAGGAACTGACCGTCCTCGACGATCACACCGGCCTCTTCAACTCGCGCCACATGAAGCGGCAGCTCGAGTCGGAAGTGGTCCGCGCGACCCGATTCGGCCACCCGGTCTCGCTGATCTTCTTCGACCTCGATCACTTCAAGCAGGTGAACGACACGCACGGCCATCAGGCCGGCTCGCGCGTGCTACACGAGGTCGGCAAGCTCCTCCTCAAGACGTTGCGCTCGACCGACGTGCCGGTCCGCTACGGCGGCGACGAGTTCGTCATCCTGATGCCGGAAACGAGCAAGGACCAGGCGATCGCGGCGGCGCGGCGCATCGGCGGCGAGATCGCGCGCGAGGAGTTCCTCGCCGACCAGTCCTATGGGCCTTTGAAGCTGACCGCGAGTCTCGGCGTCGCGGCGTTCCCCGACGACGCGCGCGATCCCGAGTCGCTCCTGCGCGTGGCCGACGAAGCGATGTACCGCGTCAAGGCCACCATCCGCGGCGGCGTCCTGAGCGCCCCGGCCAGAGAGCAGCCGGGCGAGCCCAAGGCGGAGCGGAATGGAAGCTTGACCGCGGGTGTATCTTCGGAGCCATGAAACTTACTCCTCTCGACCTGCAGCAGAAGACGTTCCGCAAGGGCCGCCTCGGCGGGCTCGACGAGAAGGAAGTGCGCGCCTACCTCGACTTCGTGGCGACCGAGCTGGAGGAGATGACCCGCAAGCTCAACCGCCAGGACGAGGAGCTGCGGCGGCGCGAGGCGCGGATCAACGAGTTCAAGGACCGCGAGCAACTGCTCCAACAGACGCTGACCACCGCGCAGCGGCTGGCCGAGGAGATGAAGGCGCACGGCCGCAAGGAAGCGGACATCGTCCTCTCCGACGCGGAGCTGCAGGCGGAGAAGATCATCGCCAACGCCCAGGCCAAGCGGCTGCAGTTGATCCAGGAGATCGACGAGCTGAAGCGGGCGCGGGCGTCGTTCATGCAGCAGCTCGGCGCCATTCTCGAGACGCACAAGTCGCTGCTCGACCACGTCCGCGGCGAACCGGCGCACAGCGAGCCGCCTCCCCCCAAAGTCGCCGACGACAACGTCTCGTTCCTGGCCCCGCCCGTGAGCAAGAAGAAGTAAGGCTTCAAGCGCACCGCGGAGGCGCGGAGAGCGCGGAGGCTTTTTTTAAAAAAAATCTTTTCTCCGCGTTCTCCGCGCCTCCGCGGTGTGCTGGAAGACTTATCGCGTCCCCCACTTGCCGGATCGTCATTCGCGTCGCGGCGTTGTAATTCGCGGCGATGGACTGGGCGATCGCGCGGGAGCGGTTGGGCGCGGAGTTGATCGGCGCGCGCGAGGATGTCGCCGCGCGCTGGCGGCTCGCGCTGCGCGACCAGGGCGGGATGGCCTGGGGACTCGAATCCTGCGCCGCCGAGCTGGTCCTGCTCGCGGCCGCCGCGCTTGCCGACGGCATGCCGGCCGGAACGCCGTGGAACCGCTGTGGCGGCCTCTTGCGCATCGATGCGCTCGATCGGGGACACGCGCTGGCTTCCGAGGTTTCGCTGCTCTGGCGCTGCATGGGAAACACGCTCGCGCAGATGGCGCTCAACGTCGACGAGGAGCAGCGCGCTCGAGAGGCGCTCGGGGCGCAGATGGCAGCGGCCCTGCGCGGCGCATCAGCCGAATTGCGCGCGGCGCTCCTCGACGAGCCGATCGAAGAGGACGGGCTGCGGTTCGGCGGCGTGAAGGCGCTCTGCTGGATCCGCCCAGCGCCCGACGAACCCGCCGAACGCGCCGCCTAGATCACCGGCACCACCCCCGAAGCGCGAATCCGCCTGTCCGCCGTGACCAACGTCATGCCGTACACCCGCGCGGTCGCCGCGATCAGCCGATCGACAGGATCCCCCGGGAAACCTCGCCCGAGCGCGGCCGCGTCGATCGCTATCCTCCCGGTCAGCGGCAAGACATCGACGAGGCCGTGTTCGGATTCGATGTCACGGATGCGCTGCTCGGGGTCGACGAGGCGGCCACGTGCTCCGAGCCAGGCAATTTCCCATAGGCTTACGGCGGCGACGGCGAACCGCTCACTTCGATCCTCGGCCGATTGCAAGGCGGCGAATTGCGGGCGTGAGAACCTGGCCTCACCCGCAAGCCACCAGACGATCGCATGCGTGTCGAGCAGGAGCGTCACTTGAAGAGCGCATCCCAGTTTTCTTCGACGGCTTTCCAGTCGTCGGCGAAGTTGATCTCGGCAATCGCGCGGCCAGCGGGGGGATAGCGTCCCTTGAAGATTCCGAAGCTGCTCCCCTTGCGCCGTGGTGCCGACGGGACAAGACGGGCCACCTCTTCGCCGCGGTGCGTGATGACGACCTCGCGGCCGTGCTTGCGCACGTCGCGAAGGACCGCGAGAAAATGGCTCTTGCACTCGCTGGCGCCGAGTCGGCGCACGCCCACGGGCGGCTTCTTTTTCCTCGCCATACGCGGATTCTAAAGTGACCACTTTACATGGTCAACTCTGTCGCGCTTGCGCACCGGCCCGGGAACGTCTAGCTTCGCGCGCCCCATGGCTGCGCCGAAAGATTTTCAGGGTCTTCTGCTTGCGCTCCAGACGTACTGGGCAGAGCGCGGCTGCGCGCTGATGCAGGGGTACGACCTCGAGGTCGGCGCGGGCACGATGAACCCGGCCACGTTCCTGCGCGTGCTGGGGCCGGAGCCGTGGAACGTCGCGTATGTCGAGCCTTCGCGCAGGCCGGCCGACGGCCGCTTCGGCGAGAATCCGAATCGGCTGCACCAGCACCACCAGTACCAGGTGGTCCTCAAGCCGAGCCCGAAGGACGTGCAGGAGCAGTATCTCGGGTCGCTGCGAGCGATTGGAATTACCAGTGAAGACCACGATTTACGATTCGTCGAGGACGACTGGGAATCGCCCACGCTCGGCGCCTGGGGCCTCGGCTGGGAAGTGTGGTGCGACGGGATGGAGGTGACCCAGTTCACCTACTTCCAGCAGGCGGGCGGGTTCGAATGACGGCCGGTGGCGGCGGAATTGACCTACGGGCTGGAGCGGATCGCGATGTACCTGCAGGGCGTCGACGACATCTACGACCTCGTCTTCTGCACCTACCCGGACGGGACGAAGCTCACCTACCGCGACGTCTTCTGGCAGAACGAGCGCGAGCAGAGCGAATACAGCTTCCACGCCAGCGACGCGCAGCGGCTCTTGCGGCTCTTCGACGAGTACGAGAAGGTATGCCAGCAACTGGTCGCGCGCAAGCTGCCGCTGCCCGCCTACGACTACTGTTTGAAGTGCTCGCACGCCTTCAACCTTCTCGACGCGCGCGGCGCGATCAGCGTCACCGAGCGGCAGGGGTACATCCTGCGCGTCCGCAGGCTGGCGCACGACTGCGCCCGCCTCTACCTCGCGACCCGCGCCGCGATGAAGTTCCCCGCCCTCCCCGACCGCGCGCTCGCCGAGAAAGAGCTCGCGCGCTACGCGGAGCTGACGGCGTAATGGATCTCGTTTTTGAAATTGGCTGCGAAGAGTTGCCGGCCAGCTTTCAGAAGCCGGCGCTCGATTATCTCGCCGCCGAGATCAACAAGGGGCTCGACGACGCGCGCCTGAACGGCGAGGGCGAGGCGCAGCGGGCGAACATCGCGACGTACGCGACGCCGCGCAGGCTGGCGGTGATCGTGACGGCCATCGCGGAAAAAGCGCCCGACGCGACGCGCAAGCTGGTCGGGCCGCCGGCGAAAGCGCCGGAAGCCGCGCGCGCCGGATTCGCGCGCAAAGCGGGCGTCCCGCTGGATGCGCTGAAAGTCGAGGACGATCGAGTGGTCGTCGAGCGGCGAGTCCGCGGGCAGACCGCGGCCGAGGCGCTTCCGCCGCTGTTGGAGAAGATGATACGTAGTATACCTTTCCGCAAAAAGATGCGCTGGGATTCGCTCGAAACCGATCTCTTCGCGCGTCCGGTCCACTGGATCGTCGCCACCCTCGATGGAACGCCTTTCAACGTGCAGTTCGCCGACGTCACCAGCGGGACAGAGACGCGCGGCCATCGGTTTCACCACCCGGGCGCCCTGAAGATCGGGGCGCGCGATTACGTGAACGCGCTGCGCAACGCGCACGTCCTCGTCGACTGGGCCGAGCGCAAGTCGCGCATTGCCGACGAGGTCGCGCGGGCGGCGGGCGAGGCCGGCGGCGTGCCGCGCCCCGACGACGAGCTGCTCGAAACGGTCACCGGCCTGGTCGAGGAGCCTTCCGGCGTCGTCGGTTATTTCGACAAGGATTTCCTGCAGTTACCGCCGGAAGTGCTGATCAGCGAAATGCGCGGCCACCAGAAGTATTTCGCCGTCCAGGACGCCCAGGGGCAGCTCCTGCCGGCTTTCGTCGCCGTCTCCAACACGAAAGTGAAAGACCCCGCCGTCAGCCGCAAAGGCTACGAGCGAGTCCTGCGCGCCCGCCTCTCCGACGGCAAGTTCTTCTTCGACGAGGACCGCAAGACCCGTCTCCAGGACCGCGTCGAAAAGCTCGCCCGGCGCACTTTCTTGCAGGGGCTCGGCACCGAGCGCGAGCGCGTCGATCGGCTGCGCGATCTGGCTCTCTGGCTGCACGGCGCGACCGGCAAGGGCGACGCTGCGCAGCTCTCGCAGGCCGCCGAATTGTGCAAAGCCGACCTCACCACCGGCATGGTCGGCGAGTTTCCCGAGCTGCAGGGCTCGATGGGCCGCGTCTACGCGCTCCACGACGGCGTCGCGCCCGAGGTCGCCGACGCCATCTTCGAGCACTACCTCCCGCGCGGCGCCGAGGACCGGCTGCCGCAGACCGACGCCGGCGCACTGCTCGGCATGGCCGACCGCATCGACCAGCTGGTCGGCATCTTCGGCCTCGGCAAGGAGCCGACCGGAGCCGCCGATCCGTACGGCCAGCGGCGCGCGGCTTACGCGCAGAAGCTGCATGCGAAGAACTCCAAGGTCTCGCAGGCGCCCGCGCTGCTGGAAAAGATCTGGGCTTTTTTGCTCGGCAGGCTGGAGGTGCTTCTGCGCGATCGCGGCCAGCCCGACTCCATCCAGGCCGTCCTCCACACCGGCGCCCACGATCTGGTCGCGCTGGAGAAGCGCCTGGTCGCGCTGCAGACGGTGCGCGAGAAGAACCGCGCGCAGTTCGAGGCCGCCGCGGCCGCCTTCAAGCGGATCGCCAACATCCTCACCCAGGCGCGGGAGAAGGGCCTCGCTCCGGTCGGGCTGCAGCTCGAGCTGGCGCGCGCACCCGCCGAACGGGCCCTGATCGCCGGGTATACGAAGAGCAAGGTCGCCGAAGCGCTGGAAAACGAGAATTACCTCGCCGCGTACGAGGCGCTCGCGGCGCTGCGGCCCGAGGTGGACAAGTTCTTCGACGACGTAATGGTGATGGACCCCGACCCCGCCCAGCGCGACAACCGCCTCGCCCTTTTGCGCGCGCTGCACGAGCTTTTCTCGCCGCTCGCCGACTTCTCCAGATTGCAGGTCGAGAAATCGTCTTGACCGGCGGTGCCATCGGCCCTAGGAAGGCCGCTCGCATGTCGAGGAAATTCCGGATTCTCCTGGTCCTTTGCACGCTCGCCTGCAACGAGCCGCCGGAATTTCTGCCTCCGCCGTTCGGCCCCCGGGGCCCGAGCAACACCCGCCTCTTCTTTCCGACCGGACTCGCCGTGCTCCCTAGCGGCTCGCTGCTGGTCGCCAACGGCAATGGCAACCACGCCTTCGACGGCGGCACGGTAGTGGCCATCCGCAGGTCGTACCTCGACGCGTTCTTCGCCAAGGCCCTGACCAACTGCGACAGCCCGGCGCCGGACGCTGCCTGCGACGACGACGTCTCGCTGCATCCGGGCGACGTCTTCAGCGGCGCGGTCATGGTCGGCAACTACACCGGTCCCCTTGCGCTCAACGATGACGCCACCCGCGCCTACACCGGCGCGCGCGACACCAACACGCTCAGCGCGGTCGCCGTCGCCGCCGACGGCTCGCTTTCCTGCGCGCCCGGCGCCGGCGCCACGCCCGACTGCCGCCAAGGCCTCGTCGACCTGGGAAAGAGCGGCGTGCTGGGTCCGTACTCGATCGTCGCCGGCGACCTGACCCTGCCCGGCGAGGCCTCGCGCCGCGCGCTGTTCGTCTCGGCGATGATTCCGCGCATCGATTCCATCTCCAGCGGCGTGCTCAACACCAGCGGCGTCGTGGCCGCGCTCGACATGGCCGACCCGTCGCAGGTGCTCGCCACTGCGCTGGCCGGCTCCGGGTTCATCGCCAACGTCGCCATCGGGCAGGGCACCGCGGTGGGGCCGATGCTCTACGACCCGGTCCGCCGCCAGCTGGTGATGGGCGGGTGCTTCCAGCGCTTTCCCGGCACCGGCGCGGGCGAGCCCGGCACCGGCCGCTGCGTCAACACCGGCTTCAATTACCTGCGGTTTCTCGACGTGAACGCGCAGCTGTCCGGCCAACCGACGCTGGTCGACCTCTTCGGCGACGTGCGGAGCGTCGAGACCACCGCGATGGCGTTCGGCGAGCTCGATCCGGCGACGCAGGCGCCAACCACGCTGTGGGTCACCATGCGCGCGCCGGATGTGCTGGCGCAGGTCGAGCTTCCGCTGCTGCCGTCGGTGCCGCCGCGCGTGCGCCGGGTCGTGCCGCTGCCGGTCTCGCCGGCCGACGTCTTGCGCATCCCGCGGCCGGGCGGGAAATCGGACCTGATCGCGGTCGCAGCCGAAAAGATTGGCTCCGTGGCCATCTATGATACCGGCCTGAAGCAGGTGGTGGGTCAGGTGGAGCGGCTCGGAGACTCGCCCTTCGCGCTCAAGCTGTTGTCGGAGGACGCGACCTCGGCGCGCCTGGTGAGCACGGTGTTCAGGTCGTGCCGCCTGGCGCTGATCGAGGTGCCGTTCGATGCGCCCTGGAACGCGGCGCTGCGCGGGCGGGTGGGGAAGTGTCAGTGAACAGGGCATTGTTCCTCGGCGCCGCGGCCCTCCTGGCCGCCGCCTGCAACAGCACGCAGACGGTCGTGGCCGGCGGCCAGCTGGTTTCGCCCACCGGCCTGGCGGTCACCACAGCCGGCGATCGCGACCTGGTGTTCATCGCCAACCAGGGCCAGGACAACCTGCGCGCGCTGCAGATCTGCAACCACCCCTTGCTCGCCGACGCCGGGGTCGACCCAGCGGATACCTGTCCGACCAAGGAGGACTTCCAGTTCGTGCCGGGGCCCATCCGCGTCTTTCCGGCCAACATCGAGACCGGCAACCGGCCGCTGCA
>VBLM01000606.1 GCA_005879095.1 Deltaproteobacteria bacterium | reverse complement strand
CGACCGGCGGCTTGCCGGCGGCGGGCGGGAAAGGGTCGCACTCGGCGGCGCTCGCGCGCCAGCGATTGATGGGCATGGGTGGCCAGCCGGCGCGCGTCATGTCGGACGAGGAAAAGAAACGGCTGCGCGAGAAGCGGAAGAAGGAGCGGCAGAACAAGAAGAAGAACCGACGGCGATGATCGCCGCGCGCGCTCTGGCGAGAAGTCCCGGCTTTGCCGCGCTCGCCGCGGGCGTGCTTGCTCTCGGTCTCGGCGCGGCGCTCGCCGTCTTCGAAGTCGCGGATGCCGTCCTGCTGCGGCCGCTGCCGTTTGCCGAGCCGGAGCGCGTGGTCACGGCGTGGCAGACGTCCGACGGAACGCGCATCACGGTCGATGGCGCGGATTTTCTCGACTGGAAAGCGCAGTCTTCGCAGGTCTTCGAGCGCATGGCCGCGGTCTCAGCGCGCGGCTTTACCGTCACCGGTGGCGACAAGCCCGACCGGATCGAGGGCGCGATCGTCAGCGCCGATTTCTTTCCGCTGCTCGGCGCGCAGCCGCTGCTCGGGCGGGCGCTGCTGACGCCGGGAACGCGGACGGCGGTGCTGTCCGAATCGCTCTGGCGGTCGCGGTTCGGGTCGGACCCGGCCGTGATCGGGCGGACTCTGACGCTCGACGGCGAGCCGGCCGAGGTCGCCGGCGTGATGCCGGCGCGCTTCCGCTATCCGCCGCTCGCCGAGATCTGGGTCTCGCCGCGCGCGCAGGTGCCGGAGCATCCGACGTACCCGATCGATCCCGATCACGATCGCGTTCGTCACTACCTGACCGTGCTCGCGCGGGTGAAGCGCGGCGTCTCGCTGGGACAGGCGACCTCCGCGGTGCGCACCGTGCAGGCCCGGATCGCGGCCGACCATCCCGATGAAGAGAAAGGAATCTCCGTCGCAATCGTGCCGCTGCGCGAGAACCTGTTCGGGGCCACGCGGCCACTTTTGCTCGGTCTGCTCGGCGTAGTCGCGCTCATCCTCGGCGTGTCGTGGGCGACGGCTGCGCACCTCTTCCTCGCACGGGCGGTCGCGCGGGCGCACGAGTCGGCGGTGCGGCTGGCGCTGGGAGCGACTCGCGGCGCGCTGTGGCGGCTCTTCTTTTCCGAGGCGTCTCTGGTCTCGCTCGCCGCCGGCGTCGTCGCTTTGGTCGCCGCGGGATGGGCCGCGCCGCTGCTCGTTCGACTGAGCCCGCAAGGAGCAATGCTGCCTGCACCCGAAGTGAGCCTGCGGGTCGTGATCGCGGCGCTGGTCCTCACTGCCGCGTGCGGCGCTTCGCTCGGGCTCTTCGGCGCGCTGCAGCGGCTCGAGCTCGCCCAGGCGTTGCAGGAAGGCGGGCGCAGTGCGACCGGTACCCGCCGCCAGGCGCGGTTGCGGTCGGCATTCCTCGTCTTCGAAGTCGCTCTGTCGCTGGTGCTTCTCGTCGCCGCGGGGCTTCTCGTGCGCAGCTTCGCGCGAGTGACGTCGGTCGATCCCGGATTCGAGCCCAACGGCGTCCTCGCCGCCGATCTGCCGCTCGCCAAAGCGCGCCATCCGGACAAGGCCGCGCAGCTTCGGTTCGCGCAGGAGGCGCTGCGGCGGCTGCGCGCCGATCCCTTGATCGAGCAGGCCGGTTTCGTCTCGCGGTTGCCATTTTCGCCGAGCAACACGGTCGGCGATCTGGCGCTGCCGGGCCGCGAGAGCGAGGCGTTTCCCTGCGATCTCCGTCTCGCCTCCGACGGCTACTTCGAGACGTTGCGTATTCCGCTGCGCCAAGGACGCACTTTCAGCGAAAGTGACCTTCGCGGCGAAGGACCGCCGCCGGTCATTTTGAACGAGACGGCGGCACGAAAAGCGTTCCCATCCGGAAATGCGCTCGGCCAGCGCGTGCTGGTGTGGGGCGAGACGATTCCGAGCGAAGTCGTCGGCGTGGTCGGCGATATCCACCATCTCGGCCTCGAGATGCAGCCGCGGCCAGAGGCGTGGCGGCCACTGGGCGTGGTTGGCTGGCCGAATTTGACGCTGATCGTGCGCGGCAAGGTGACGGCGCCGCAGCTCGCGCCGGCGGTGCGCGACGTCGTCTGGGGCATCGATCGCGATCAGCCGATCGTTCATGCCGAGACGATGCAGGATCGCATCGGCGCGTCGCTTTTGCTGCGGCGATTCACGCTCGGGCTCTTGTCGGCGATGGCCGTGATCACCGCGCTGCTCGCGGCCGCCGGCATCTACGGCGTCACCTCGTATCTGGTGGCGCAGCGCACGCGCGAGCTCGGAGTGCGGATGGCGCTCGGAGCGACGCCCGTCCGCGTGGTGACCGAATTGACGCGCGAGACGATGCTGCGGGTCGCGGCCGGATGCGTGGTCGGAATCGCCGGCGCGGCCGCGTTATCGCGCGCGCTGCACGGCTTTCTCTTCGGCGTCGCCCCGCTCGATGCGGCGACGTTCGTGACCGTGCCGCTGCTGCTCGCCGCAACTGCCGCGCTCGCGTCTGCGCTCGCGGCTGCACGGGCAGCGCGGATCGATCCGGCCGAGGCGCTGCGCAACAACTGAGATACTATCGGCGGCGGGGGGAACCGCCTTCATGCCCAATCTCGACCTGATCCGGAAGGACGACGTCTCGAGCTTTCGCAAGATCGCCATCGGGACCTGGGCCGACGCGTACGACCCCTCCGTCTACGGCACCATGGAAGTCAACATGGACGAGGCGATGCGCTACCTCGCCGACTTCCGCGCGCGCACCGGGCGCAAGCTGACGGTGAGCCACATGATGGCCAAGGTCGCGGCGATGGCGCTGAAAGAAGTGCCGGACGCCAACGCCGTTTTGCGCTGGAACCGCATCTACCTGCGCAAGCGGATCGGTATCTTCTTCCAG
>VBLM01000604.1 GCA_005879095.1 Deltaproteobacteria bacterium | reverse complement strand
GGTTGCCGAGCACCCGAAGGGATTTGCCCCGATCGTGATCAACATCACCGATGGCGAATCGACCGACGGCGATCCAGTCGCGGATGCGAAGGCGTTGTGCTCGCTGGGGTCCGAGGACGGCGCCACCTTGCTCTTCAACATCCACCTCTCCTCCGCGGCCGGGAACGCCATCGAGCTTCCCGCCAGCAGCGAGGGGTTGCCCGACCAGTTCGCAAAGCAGCTCTACGAGATGTCGAGCGTCCTGACGCCGTTCATGGTCTCGCGCGCGAAGGAGATGGGGCTGCCGGCCGGTGACGGAGCGCGCGGCTTCGTCTTCAATGCGCAGCCGATGCAGGTGATCCAGTTCCTCGACATCGGAACCCGGCCCGCGAACCTCCGGTGAACAAGCCTGTTCGCCTCAGCGGTTTGTCGGTGCAGGCGTTCTCGTGCCAGAAGGCCGGGAACGCCCGCACCGAGTACGAGGATGCGTGGGCGATCCGTGGCTGCCGCGTCGCGGTCGCGGACGGCGCCACCGAGAGCAGCTTCTCGGCCCTCTGGGCCGGGCTCCTGGTCGAGAGCTTCGTGCGGGGCCGCTCGACCGGCCCCGACTTCTTCGAACGTCTCCGGGGCATCCGCCGCTTGTGGTGGCGGAAGATCAGCGGCCGTCCGTTGCCGTGGTATGCGGCGGAGGAGCCGCGGGTGGCGCGCGGTGGCGATCGGCGACTGCTGCCTGTTCCACGTCACGGGCATGAAGCTGCTGCAGAGCTTTCCCTTGACCCACTCGGAACAGTTCGGGTCGAGCCCTTTTCTCGTCGGCTCGATTCAGAGGCCGGACGACGACCCGCTTCCGCACGTGCGCATGTACGAGGGAATCCTTCGCGGCGCCGACACGCTCTTTCTCGCCTCCGACGCCCTGGCCGCCTGGCTCCTGCGGTGCGCGGAGAGGGGATCGCCCGCCTGGGAATGGATCGGCGCCGGCGTGCAGACGCAGGACGATTTCGATCACCTCGTCGCGCACGCGCGCGACGACGGAACGCGCAACGACGACATGACGCTGGTCCGGCTGACGGGTTCCTGGCTCGACGCGGACGGAGACCAGGCGTAATGGCGACCTGGCCCGACCTCACCGACTACCACGAGGCGCTTCAGTTCCCGCAGCGATCGCTCGGCGATCCCGAGCTGAAGAAAGCGCAGATCGACAAGGACCGCTTCGGCATGCCGAAGCCCGCTACCGGCGGAAACGCGGTGGTCTACCGGGCGACGGAGGGTGACGACGCCTGGGCGGTGCGCTGCTTCCTCAGGCCCATCTCCGACCACGCCGAGCGCTACGCGGCCATCTCCAGGCACCTGAGATGGCGTGGGTGCAGGGCCAACACCTCGATCGGCATGTCGAGAGCCTCCTCGGCGAACCCGCCGAGCTCGCCGCGCTTCGAGCGAGGTTTCGCAGGCTGGTCAAGGAAGTCGAGGGAGCGAAGTTTGCCCACGGCGACCTGCAGCACGGAAACATCCTCGTTCGCGGCAAGGACCTCTTGCTCATCGACTACGACGGCATGTGGGTTCCCGAGCTGAAAGGCCGCCAGGCCACGGAGATCGGGCACCGCGCGTATCAGCATCCGCGGCGCAGCACGACGGACTACGGGCCGTACCTCGATCGCTTCTCCGCGCTGGTGATCTACCTCTCGCTGCGCGCTCTCGAGATCGATCGGAGGCTGTGGGACCAGTACCACACGGGCGATAATCTCCTCTTCGTCCGCGAGGACTTCAACGAGCCGGGAAAGACGCCGATCTGGGGCGATCTCGCGGCCCTCCGGCACGCCGAGGTCAGCTATCTGGCCGGCATGCTGGCCGCGTTTCTCGCCAGGCCGGTGAAGGACCTGCCGCGCCTGGAGTCGGTGATCAGCAAGTGGACGACGGTGAAGCCGCTGAAGCTCGGGGCCGGCCTGCCGCGGCCTCCGGAAAAGCCGAAGTGGCGCGCGACACCCTCGAAGGCGGGAACGGTCGTGGACCTGGCGGCGCAGTGGAAGGTGATCTGGTCCAGGCCGGGCGAGAAGACCGAGTCGCGCTGGAAGAAGGAAGTGAAGGACGGGCCGGTCGAGGTGGAGAGCGAGGTCGAGGTGCTCGCGCCGGCCCCGCTGCCGGTCGGAGCCGCCGTCGGAGCGGGGCTGGCCGCGGGCGCCTTGCTGGCGACTTTTTTTTCGCCGGCCGCGGGGCTTCTCGCCGCCGGCGGCGGGCTGGTGATGACGCGCGGCCTGTCGAGGATGCAGAAGAAGCGGGTCAAGCACACCGTCATCCGGCCCGTCGAGCAGCACGTGCTCGAGCAGTTCCAGACGGCCGTGCCCGGCCACAAGTCGGCCGTCACTTCGCTGTGCTGCTCCGCGGACGGCAGGCGGCTTTCGGTGGTGACGAAACTCGGTGAGTGCGCGAGCTGGGAGCTCGACACCGACGTCTACAAGGTCAGCGCCGTCCGCCTGCCTCCGTTCGAGCAATCGGCGCTGGCTTCGGGCAGCCCCAAGGCGGTGGTGGCCACCGGCAACGCGGTCCTGGTCGCCGACCTCCTTTCGGGCGCCAGGGAGGAGCTCGCGGTGGACGCGACTGCTGTTGCCACGACGCCCGATGCCGCGAAGCTGGTCTTCGGGCGGCAGCAGGGACAGGTGCAGGTGGTGGAGGTGGCGAGCAAGAGGACCCTGCACCAGATCGACGGGGCGAATGCGCGCGTGACGTCCCTGGCGTTGTCGGAAGACGGGGCTCTCCTGGTGGTTGGACTGGGCGACGGGAGGGTGCAGATCCATCGGCTCGCGGCCGGGACGCAGAAGCTCGCCGAGGGCTTGCACCACGCCGGCGCGGTGACGGCGGTGGCCGCGGCTGCCGGCGGACAATGCTTTGCCTCGGCGGACGACTCCGGCCAGGTCGTCCTCTGGGGAAAGAGCGGCCAGAAGCAGGGCGTCGTGAGTCTGGGAGCGGGAGGGGTGAAGACCCTCCTCTTTCTCGACGACAAGGCCGTCGCGGCGGGTTGTGGAGACGGGTCGGTGAAGATCGTCAG
>VBLM01000091.1 GCA_005879095.1 Deltaproteobacteria bacterium | reverse complement strand
CGAAATCGCGTTGAAGCCGAGGCCGGGCGGCAGCATCAGGCCTTTCTGCGAGCCGCAGACGGTCACGTCGACGCCCCAGTCGTCGTGGAAATAGGGCATGCACGCGAGCGACGAGACGGTGTCAACGAGCAGCAGCGCGGGATGCCGGGCGCGATCGATCGCCGCGCGGATCTCGGGAATTCGGCTGGTGACGCCGGTCGAGGTCTCGTTGTGCACCACGGCCACGGCACGAACATCCTTGCTGAGTCGTCTCTCGACTGCAGCGGGGTCCGCGCCGTGCCGCCAGTCGCCAGGGATGAACTCGACCCGGTACCCGAGGTTCTCCGCCATCTGCTTCCAGAGCGTGGCGAAGTGGCCGGTCTCGCACATGAGGACGAGGTCGCCGGGCTCGAGCGTATTCACCAGCGCCGCCTCCCATGCGCCGGTGCCTGACGAGGGATAGACCACCACCGGCCCCTGGGTGCGGAAGACCTTCTGCAGCCCGGGAAGGATCTCCTTCGCCAGCCGCGCGAACTCGGGACCGCGGTGATCGATCGTCGCGCGATCGATCGCGCGCAGCACGCGATCGGGCACGTTGGTCGGCCCGGGGATCTGCAGGAAATGCCGCCCGCTCATTTGCCTTTCCATCGCGGCTTGCGCTTGCCGAGAAACGCTTCGATTCCCTCTTTGAAGTCGCCGCTCATGTACGCTTCGATCACGTGCGCGGAGCTGCTCTTCGGCGCCCAGCCGCGCAGCACTTCGTTCAACGCGCGCTTGGCGGTGCGCAGCGTGATCGGCGCGTGTTCCATCAACGTGCGCGCCATCTCCTCCGCGCGTGCATGGAGGTCGCCCTCGCCGGTGACTTCGTTGAGCAGGCCGATCGCACGCATCTCCTCGGCGTCCATCAGCCGCGCGAGGAAGATGATGTCCTTGGTGCGCGCCACGCCGATCAGTCCGGCCAGCCGCGCGAAGTTGCGCGTCGAGAGCGTGTTCCCCAGGGTCCGCGCGATGGGAAAGCCGAACTTTGCCGAGGGCGCGCCGATCCGCAGATCGCAGGCCGCGGCGATGCCCGCGCCACCGCCGGTGCAGGCGCCCTGGATGGCCGCGATGGTCGGCACCCGCACGTCCTCGAGCGCGTCGAAGACCCGGTCCATCCGCGCTTCGTACGCGGTGGCGTGCTCGGGCTTGTCGAAAGAGCGGAACTGCGAGATGTCGGTGCCGGCGACGAAGGCCTTGTCGCCCGCGCCGCGCAGGATCAGCACGCGCACCGACTCGTCCGAATTGACCTGCGCGCACAGCTCGCCGAGGCGGTCGTACATCGAGAACGTCATCGCGTTGCGCGCCTGGGGCCGGTTGAAGATCAGCCAGGCGATGCCGTCCTTCGCTTCGAAGAGGATTTCTTCGGAGCTCATGGCGTGCGGATCACGCCGGATGCGTGCAGCCGGCGGATCTCCTCCTCCGGAACGTCGAGCTCGCGCAGCACTTCCGCGGTGTGCTCGCCGAGCAGCGGTCCGGCGCGCCGCATCCGGGGCGGCGTTTCCGAGAGACGCATCGGCGAGCCGATCTGCTTCACCGGGCCCAGCTTTGCGTGCGGCGCCTCGGAAAAGAACCCGCGCGCGGCGAGGTGCGGATCATGCGACCGGCTTCGCGACCGTCACTGCTTCGATCAGCGGAATCAGCTCGCGCCGATTCTGGTGGCGCAGGTGGTTCTTGGCGAATCGCGCGTCATTCTCGAGTTGCTCGAGACCCAGCACCTTGCAGAGCGCGCGCCAATTCGGGACTGAAGTCGCGCCGATCGTGAAAAAGCCGTCGCTCGCTTTGAGCGCCTGGTACGGCGCGGACGTCTGGTGGGCCGACCCGAGGGCGCGCGGAATCTCGCCGGTGGCGAAGTACCGGCCCGCTTCCCACACCGCGAGCGAGACGCCGGCTTCGAACAGGCAGACGTCGATGAACTGCCCGCGCCCGGTCCGCTCGCGCACGCGCAGCGCCGACAGCGCCGCGACCGCGCCGTACAGGGCGCAGGTCAGGTCGGTCAGTGGCACGCCGACCTTGACCGGCGCGCGGCCGCCTTCCTCGCCGGTGATCGACATCAGCCCGCTCATCCCCTGCGCGATGATGTCCAGCCCGGGCCGCTGCGCGTACGGTCCCTCCTGCCCCCAGCCCGACGCGGCCACGTAGACGAGCCGCGGATTGAGCTGCGAGAGCCGCGGCCAATCGAGCTCCAGGTCGCCCATCGTCCCCGGCCGCAGGTTCTCCACCAGCAGATCCGCGCGGCGAACGAGCTTGCGGAAGACTTCCTTGCCGGCCGGCGACTTGAGGTCCAGCGCCAGTGACCGCTTGTTGCGGTTGAGACGGATGAAGCTCGACGATTCACCGTCGAGGAACGGCGCGGTGGTGCGCACCTGATCGCCGCCGTCGGGATTCTCGATCTTGATGACGTCGGCGCCCAGATCCGCGAGCTGCATCGTGCAGAACGGCGCGGCCATGAAATTGCCGACCTCGATTACACGAATGCCGGCCAGCGCTCCTTCGGACATGCGGCGCCTCCCACGCGCGCCGATCTGCTCCCGGGAAGCGTTCCGGGTCAAGCAGCGAGCTCGCTACCAGCCCGGCTGAATACGTACGAGTTACGCGGCTGCTGCCAGCCCGGAGCTCAGCGGCGCTCTGGTGATCGCGCTGTGATCCGGCATCACGTCGAACAGCTTCGCGCTGATGTCGCTGATGGCCGGGCTGGACTTGAGCGCGGCGACGATCGGCCCCGCCAGGTATGCTTCTGCGGCCGCTCTGCTCTCGAAGAGATAGATTCCGCCGGCCTCGTGCTCCGCCTCGTTCATCAACCACACCTTCCAGTCGAGGCCGGGCGTTTCCGCAATCGGTTGGGCCGCGCCGAGCCATGCCGCCGCCAAATCCGCGCGTGGGATGCTGAACTTCAGATTCACCTGCAGTATCTGTCGCGGCATTCATTTCCCCCTTTTCCGGGCAGCTCCCCCGTCGCAACGAGCAACACCCGCCAGATCCGGAATGCTAGTCAGTGCGCGTCAACGGCAGTTCCACGTCGGGCTAGACGCGCTCCTTGAACGGCTTTCCCAGCAGGCCTTCTGTCAGCACCTGCAGGACGGCGCGGATGACGACGAACGCGAGCGTCTTCTTGAAGGCGATCCCGGCGTACGCGCCGGCCAGGCTCTCGGCGACACCGAGCACGAGCCCACCCACCACCGCGCCCGGCAGGCTCCCCAGGCCGCCGAGGACAGCCGCGGCAAAGCCTTTCAGGAACGGATCGAGCATGAAGAACGGATCGAGCAGCAGCGCCGGCGCGAGGAACAATCCGGCGACGACGGCCAGCGCAGAAGCCGTTGCCCAGGCGAACGCGAGCACACGCCGCGTCGGAATGCCCAGCGTCTGCGCCGCGATCAGATTCTCGGACACGGCGCGCATCGCCAGGCCGAGGCGCGTCCGCTGCACGACCAGGTAGACCGCGACGCAAGCGGCGAGGGCCGCTGCCAGCGTCCCCAGCGACAGCTCGCTGACGTACACCGGCCCGAACCGGCGCGATTCGCTGTCCGAGAGAGGAAACGGCATCCGGTCCGGCTCGGTGCCGAAGGCGAACACGACCACGCCCTGCAGGATGAGCGCGAGGCCGATGGTGAGGATCACCTGCCCGAGCAGCGTCGCGCCCTTGCGTTGCGCGGGCGCCAGCACGCCGAAATAGAAGAGCACGGAAGCTGCCGCGCCCGCGAGCAGCGCCGCCGGGAGCGCGATCCAGAATGAGTGATCGCGCGAGAGGAGCGCGAACGCGGCGAAGGTGCCGAACGTAGCGACGTCGCCGTGCGCGAAGTTGAGCACGCGTGTCGACTTGTAGATGAGCACCAGCCCGAGCGCGACCAGCGCGTAGAGTCTTCCGGCCGAGAGTCCGGCGACGGCGTATTGGAGAAAGCGATCCATCAGCGGAAAGGCCACTGCTCGAGGTACAGGCGCGCCTTCCGCAGCGCGCCCGCGAGCCCGCCGGGCTCGAAGATGAGCACCGCGAGGATCGATGCGCCGAAAAAGACCGGCACCGCCCAGCGCAATCCGCCGAAGATGACCGGCAGAAGGACGACGAAAGCGGCGCCGAAGATCGACCCTTCCACCGACGCGAGGCCGCCCACCGTGATGGCGACGAACTGGGTCAAGACTTCGCTCACGTTGAACAGCTCCGGCTCGAGGTGCCCGAGGAACTGCGCGAAGAGCGCGCCGTGGACGCCCGTATAAAAGGAAGAGATGGCGAACGCGAGCAGCTTGGTGCGGGTGAGGTTGACGCCCATCGACTCGGCGGCGATCTCGCTGTCGCGCACCGCCATCAGGGCGCGGCCGGCGTACGACGAGATCAGGTTCGTGGTCGCGAGCGCGAACACCCCGAGCAACGCCACATCCGTCCAGTAGAGCGAAAGCAGCGACGGCCGCTGCACCGCGAGGCCCATCCGGCCGCCCGAGAGCGCCGGAACGTTGGCCAGAAGCTGGTACGCGGCGATGCCGAAGCCGAGCGTTGCGATCGCGAGGTACGGGCCCTTCAGCCGCAGCGAGGGAAATCCAACCACGACGCCCGCGAGCGCGGAAACGAGGCCCGCCCCCAACAACGCGAGCAGCCACGGCAGGCCCTGCAGATGCGCGAAGGCGTACGCGCCGATGGCGAGGAAGCCGGCCTGGCCAAAAGAAACCTGACCGGCGTACCCGACGAGCAGGTTCTGTCCCATCACGCCGATGGCGGTGATGGCGACGAGCGTGCCGCGCACGATCCACGCCGGCTGCCCGAGAAAGGGCAGCGCGATGGAAAAGGCCACCGCGGCTGCCAGCAGCGCCCGAGTCACCCGGCCCGGGGCGAAGCGAAGCTCCTCGCGCCAGGTTTCGACCAGATCCATCAGCGCTCCCCGTAGAGCGACGCGATCAACTCGGCATAACGGCCCTCGATGTTGCGCCGCTTCACCTTGCGCGTCGGCGTGACGTCGCCGTCCTCCTCGTAGAATCGCCGTGGCAGCAGCGCGAACTTCTTCACCGTCTCGACCTGCGAGAGCGTGCGGTTGACCTTGTCGACCTCGCGCCCGATCAGCTTCACCACTTCGGTCTCGCGCGTCAGGTCGGTGAAGGTAGCGAAAGGTATGCGGTGGTCCTGCGCGAACCGTGTGACGTTTTCCTCGTCGATCAGGATCAGCGCCGAGACGAACTTGCGCCGGTCTCCGATGATGACCGCGTCCTGGATGTACGGACTGAACTTGAGCTTGTTCTCGATGTACGCGGGCGTGATGTTCTTGCCGCCGGCGGTGACGATGATGTCTTTCTTGCGATCGACGATGCGCAGCCGCGGTCCGTCCCACGCGCCGACGTCGCCGGTGTGGAGAAAGCCGTCCGTGTCGATGGTGCGCGCGGTCAGCTCCGGGTCCTTGAAGTAGCCTTTGAAGACGTGCGCGCCGCGGGTGAGGATCTCGCCGTCATCGGCCAGTCTGATCTCGATGCCCGGCAGCGGCGCGCCCACCGTGCCGGGCCGGGCGTCCTCGACGCGATCGATGGAGATCGCGCCGCTCACTTCGGTCAGGCCGTAGCCTTCGACCAGCGGCACGCCGATGGTGCGGAAGAACCGGAACAGCTCGGGCGAAGCCGGCGCCGCGCCGCAGACCGCCAGCCGCAGCCGATCGAAGCCGAGCTGCCAGCGCAGCGGGCGGAAGACGAGCAGATCGGCCAGCCGCCGCATCCGCGTCTCGAGCGCCCAGCGATAGAGCGCCCGCTTGAGCAACGTCGAGTCCTGCATGCGCAACTCGACCCCCGACGCGATCTTTTCCCAGAGCCGCGGCACGTGCGCGAAATACGTCGGCGAGACCTCTCGCAGATTCTGGAACAGCGTCTCCGGCGCTTCGACGAAGTTGACCACGTACCCGACGCGGACCGCCTGGAAGACCGAGATCAAATTCTCGTAGACGTGCGCAAAAGGCAGGCAGGAGATGGTCTCGTCTTTTTCGCTCAGCGGATACGCCGCAAGCAGCGCCGTCGAAATCGCGTCGATGTTCGCGTGCGTCAGCATCGCGCCCTTGGGCGGGCCGGTGGTGCCGCTGGTATAGATGATCATCGCGGTGTCGCCGGGATCGATCTCCGGCAGTGCAGCCGCTTGCGCCTGCAGAAACGCGTCGAAGAACGAGACGCGCGGATCGGCGAAGCCCCAGAGTCCTTTTGCATCCCAGACGATGGCGCGCTCGACCCGCGTGCGTGGCAGGATCTCGAGCACCTTCTCCAGCTGCTCTTCGTCCTCGAGAAACAACACGCGCGCCTCGCAATGCCCGAGCAGGTATTCGATCTGTTCGGCCGAAGAGGTGGCGTAGATGCCGCAGGTCGCGCCGCCCGCGGCCATGATCCCGAGATGGCAGTAGAGCCACTCGGGCCGGTTCTCGCCGAGGATGGCGACGTTCTCTCCCCGGTGCAGCCCGAATCCGAGCAGCGCGGACGCGACCCTGCGCACCTGCGCGCCGTACTCGCTCCAGGAGACGCGCTTCCACAAACCGCGATGTTTGTGGCGCAGCGCGACCGCGCCGCCGCGCTTCTGCGCCTGCTCGAAGAGGAGCGCCGGCAGCGTCTTCACCATCGCCTGCGCCTCCGGTGCAGCCGCCACGCCTTCTGCGCGATCACAGTCGCGACGCCGAGGTACGCCTCGCGCACATCGGGATGCTCCTCGAGCTCCTGCGCCGTACCTTGCAGCACGATGCGTCCCGCTTCGAGGATCGCCGCCCGCTGCGCGATCCGCAGCGCGAGCCGCGCGTTCTGCTCGACGAGGATGATCGCGGTGCCCGCGCGAGCAATTTCCTGTAGCGCGGCCAGGACCGTGTTGGCCATCTGCGGCGCGAGGCCCAACGAAGGCTCGTCGAGCAGGAGCAGCCGCGGCCTGCGCAGCATCGCGCGGCCGAGCGCGAGCATCTGCTGCTCGCCTCCCGAAAGTGTCTCCGCCTGCTGGCCGGCGCGCTCGCGCAGGATGGGGAACATCGCGTGCGTCGCCTCCAGATTTCCCTTGCGCCCCCAGAGGCCGAGCTCGAGGTTCTCCGCCACCGTCAGCTCGCGAAAGAGCCCGCGGTCCTCGGGCACGTAGACGACGCCCATCCGCGCGATCTCTTCGGGCCTGCGCCGCTCGATGCGCACGCCGGCGAGCTCGATCGATCCCTTCTCCGGCTGGTCAGGCAAGAGTCCGGCGATGGTGCGCAACAGCGTCGTCTTGCCCGCGCCGTTCGGCCCCAGCACGCCGAAGATTTCGCCTTGTTCGACTTCCAGCGACACGCTCGAGAGCGCGCGGATGCGATCGAAGTAGAGCGTCTCCACGCCGGCCGCCTTGAGCAGGGCGCTCACGCCGCATCCCCGAGGTAGGCGCGCTCGACCTCGGGCCGCCGCTGCACCTCTTCCGGCGTACCCTCGGCGATCTTCTCTCCGCGATCGAGCGCGATCATCCGCGCCGCCAGCCGCGAGGCGAAGCGCAGGTCGTGCTCGACGAACACCAGCGTGACGCCGAATCTGCCGCGCACTTCGTGCAGCCAGTAGGCGACCTCCTCTTTCTCCTCGCCGGTCAGTCCCGACGCAGGCTCGTCGAGCAACAGCAGCCGCGGCTCGAGAGCGAGCGCGCGCCCCAGCTCGACTCGCTTCTGCACGCCGTACGGGCAATCGCCCGCGCGCAGCTTGCGGTACGGCTCGAGGTCGAGGAACTCGATGATCTCCTCGCACCGATCGCGATGCCGGATCTCCTCGCGCCGCAGCCGCAGCGCCGCCGACAACAGATTTCGCCGGAAATGCAGGTGCCGCCCGACGAGGAGATTTTCCATCACCGGCATCCCGAGGAAGAGGCGCAGGTTCTGGAAGGTGCGCGCAATGCCCCGCCGCGCGACCCGATCGGGCGAGAGCCGGAGCAGACTCGCGCCATCGAACGAGATGTCGCCGGCGCCGGGCTGGTACGCGCCGCTGATGCAGTTGAACAGCGACGTCTTGCCCGACCCGTTGGGGCCGATGACGGCGAGCGTCTCGCCCTCGCGGACCGCGAGGCTCACCCCGCGAAGCGCGCGGATGCCGCCGAAACTGAGCGACACCTCGCGCACCTCGAGGAGCGGCCTCCCCGCTAGAACTTGGCCGGGAACGTCTGCCAATCGCTCACCGGCGTGAACGACGCGTCCGCCGCCTTTTTCGCCCGCATCATCCGCACCGTGTTCAGGCCGTGCCGCTGCTTCGCCGACCAGTGGATCGGCGCGGTCAGATTCTCGGGACGGTAGTCGTGCAGCGACTCGAGCGCGGCGATGAACTTCTCGCGCGTCAAGTCGCGCCCGGCGCGCTTCAGGCCCTCGACGGTGACCGCCATTCCGGTCACGCCGATCAGCCCGAAGCTCTCGCGGCCCTGAAGCTTCGGCTCTTCCTTGAGGAGCACCGCGAGCACCTTGTCCGCGTCGGGATCGCCCGGCGGCGCCTCGTTTACGTCGAAGTACGCGCCCTCCCAGAGATCGCCGAGCAGCCGGTACATCACGCTGCGATCGCCCAGCGTGAAGGAGGCGAAGATCTTCGGCCGGTACCCGACCTTGGCCATCTCTTTGACGATGCCGGCCCCGTGGGTCGCCGTCGAGTAGAGGAGCAAAGTGTCCGCGCCCGATTCCTTCAGCTTGAGCGCGTGCGTCCCGAGCTCGCGATCGGCGACCTCGTAGGGCACCTCGGCAGCGATCTCCACGCCCGACTTCTTCGCGCCTGAGCGCGCGCCCTCGAGGCCGCCCTTGCCGTAGTCGTCGTTTTGAAAGAAGACGGCGAGCTTTTTCGCGTGCTCCAGCTTGACCGCCTGCGCGACGAGGAACTGGGCTTCGTCGCCGTAGTCGGGGTACGCCATGAAGACCGCCTTCACCTTTTCCCTCGGCTGGGCCGCGAAAACTTGTGGATTGCCGAGCGGCCACACGGTCGGGATTCCCGCCTCCGCGACGGTGTCCTTGTTGGCGTTGAGCACCGCGGTCCCGAGGAGCAGGACGAGCGCGAACACCGAGTCCTTCATCTCGTTGACGTTGGCGACCGCCTGGCCGGGCTTGTACGCGTCGTCCTTGACGACGACGCGCAGCTTGCGGCCATTCACGCCGCCGGCCGCGTTGACGTGCCTCGCCCAGGCCTCGGCGGCGAGGGAGATCGATCCCCATGCCGCAGCGGGCCCTGAGAGAGGAGCAGTGATTCCCAGCACGACTTCGCTGTCCGTCACTCCTGGAGCAGCGGCGAGGAGCAATGCTGCGAGCAGCATGTCGGGCCTCCTTCGTGGAGGCCGGAGCATCGCCCATTCAGGTGGAAATAGGCAAAGGACCCGCAAGGAGATCGTCAAGCCGCGCCGGATCGGGCCTGACCTCTCCGTGTTCGATCCGGTGAACCAGCTCGGTCATCGCCGCGTTCATGGGGACCGGTACGCCGAGTCGCCGTCCGAGCTGCGCCACGTACCCGTTGATGAAGTCGATCTCCGTGCGCCGTCCGCGCTCGAAGTCCTGGAGCATCGACGGCTTCACGTCCCCGTATGAATCGATGATCTGCAGAATCCAGCCGTCGTAATCGTCCCGCGGCGGGATCGGCTCGACGATCATCCGCTCCGGCCGCGTCCCGCTCGCGAGCGCGACCGAGAGGGTTTCATCATAGATTTTCCGGAAGACTTCCCTGCCGGTGGACGACGTCATGTATTGACGCATCGTTCGAGCGGCGACCGCGCCGATCGTCGTCACCGAGCAGTTGAGCAGCAGCTTCGCCCAGACGGCTCCGCGCAGGTTCGGCGTCACGCGGGTTTCGATCGCTCGGCGGAGCGTCTCGGCGACCCTGGTCGTACGCTCGCTGAGGCCGCCTGCGATCTCGCCGATCAGGAGATGACCGGCGTTCCGTTGTTCGTAGACGCCAGGCTCGATCATCGTCGCGCCCAGGTTCGACACGCCTCCGAGGACCAAAGTGCCGAGTCGATCGGAAAGGATCTGCGACACGCCGCCGTTCTGGATGCACAGCAACGTGCCGCCGGGCGTGAGCAGCGTCGACAGGAACGGCGCGATCTCCAGCGCCTCGTGCGCCTTGGTGGCGAGCAGAATCAGATCGAAATGCTGATCCCGATAGTCCGCGACCACGGCGGCCTGCACCGAGGCGGCCGCCGCCGTCCCGCCGACGCCCGACACCCGCAGGCCTGATGCTCGAAGCGCTCGCGCCGACTCCCCGGTTCGCGTCGCGAGCCACACCGGCATTCCCGCGCTGACTGCACGGGTCGCGATCGTTCCGCCCAAAGCGCCGATACCGACGATCAACGTCCGCATTACACCAGCTCCACCGGATCGCCCTCGGCGACGGCGCCGCCTTCGATCACGCCGCAGTTGAGGCCGAGCACCGCGTCGAACTCCTCGACAATCCGTCTCAGCACGCCCGGATCCTGCACCTGCGTATCCGGATCGAACGTCGTCATCACGCAGCGCGCCCGCAGGTCCGCCACCGCGAGGAGCGCGTGCCCGACGCGCAGGCGGCGGCCTTCCCAATCGCGCTCGGCGAGCCCTTCCACTCCAGAGATGATCAGGTTGGGGCGGAAGCGTCGCCAGTCGTAACCAGCTGCGTTCAACGCGCCATCGGTCATGACCAGAAGCGGAAGAACGTCGAATCGCCCTGGATTGCCTGCGGCGCTTTCCAGCTTCGCGCCGGCGCCGGCGGCCGCTTCGACCCGCCTCGCGATCTCCGGGTCGCGCCAGGGCCTTCCGTCCACCAGCGGTTCGCGGTCGGCACCCATGGTCGCATGCAGGCCGAGCAGGGCGGGCCGCGTGCGCGCCGTGACGATCCGTCCGCGCGGCCACCGCACCAGCACCGCGCGATCGCCCTCGACCCCGCTCGCCGTGAGAAGCGCTCGCGTCAACCGCTCGCCGCCCATCGACTTGACCGGATATCTCCACAACTCGGCGAGGAACACGTCCGGTGGATGACTGACGACTGCCGCGGATTCGTCACCGGACGGAGCTGAACATCCGCCGGTATCGCGTCGGCGTCGTCCGGACCTGCGCGCGGAAGTGATGGCGCAAGTTGGTGGCGCTGCCCATTCCGATGCGGTCGGCGATGGTTTCGACCTCGAGCCCGGTCGTCTCCAGCATCCGCTGCGCCGCGATCACCCGCTGCCCGATCAACCACCGCGCCGGTGAAGTCCCGAGCTGGTCGAAAAAG